>CANRVK010000197.1 GCA_947643285.1 uncultured Eubacteriaceae bacterium | reverse complement strand
CAGCTATGAGGTTATGAGCAAGTAGCGAAGCGGATTGCGAATATCCGATTTGACTAGATCTGAAAAAAGAATATAAAGCGTAAATGAATTTTTTATAAACAATATGAAAATGCTAGATATATAGTGAGTTTCATGCTACAATCTGCTTATGTTAAAATAGTTAAAATAAAAAGAAGGAAGTGAAGGAATGACAAAGGAAGAGTTTATTGAACAACTGGAAGATGCTTTGGCAGGAGAAGTATCAAATGCTGTGGTTTATGATAATAAACAATATTACCAAAGATATATTTTTAGAGAAGTAAAAAATGGACGCAGTGAGAAAGAAGTGATAGATGGGCTGGGCGATCCTCGATTGATTGCAAGAACAATCATCGATATGGAAAATATAGAAAATAAAAATTATAACCCGAATGTAAGCTTTACAGAGGATATTGATAATACAAAACAGAAATTTGGAAATATTTATTTAGGGAAATTAAATTTGAACACTTGGTATGGAAAATTAATTGCAAGTGTGATAGGGATTTTTATGCTATTGGTAGTAATTTGGGTCATAGCTGGAATTGTATCCATGTTATTTTCAATAATAGCTCCTGTTCTATCCATTATTTTTATTGTATGGGCGGTGAGGAAAATAATAAAAACAAAGTGAAGAAATGAATAGAATATGGTAAAAGACCGATGGGGGAAACCATCGGTCTTTTAATGAGGGGAGTATAAATAATTAATTAATAAGGGGTATAACTTTATAGTACGTTACAAGTACTATGATGTTAATTGAAAAGAAATATTGAAGGGGTATCTCTTTTCAATGCTTATTATAATATAAAAAGTCGAATAATGCAAGAGGAAATTTAAAAAATTTAAAAAAAAATTAAAAAAAATGGACATAAAGGAAGAATACGTCGAATAATAAAGAAAAATAGAAGAAAATGGATGAAAGAATAAAAAATATTATTTCTTTTCGTTGAATAAGAACAGCAAAAATAGGGATAATAAACGTGTAACAAATAAATGTGTATTTAAGGAGGTCAATATCATGGCTAAAAATTCTAATCAGGAACAAAATAAAGCACAAAACAGTACTCAGAATTATTCTTCTCAGAATAATACAAGTCAGAATAGCACAAGAAATACTGTATCTAAGAACAGTACTTCAAAAAATAATTATCAGGATGAATCTAGAAATAGCTATGAAAACAGTACTTCAAAGAATAGTACTAATAGTACAGAGAGAAATTCTTATCAGGACAACAGCAAGAATTGCAGATAATTTTTCGTGAATAAGAACAATACTTTTTAGAAGAACAAAAAAATAAGAATGTTATATAAAACTAATGTTTGAGATTTATATAACACTCTTATTTTTTTATTTCAAAAGTTTGAGTCTAATAGCAGGAGTAATTTTTTTGAATATAATAAAAGTGAGGAAAGAGAGAAAAAAGAAGGAGGTGGAGATAAATGGAAGTGATTTCTGTAAAGCAGGCAAAAGTTTATGAAGGAAGACCTTATACTATTATTTTAGATTTGAGAGAACCAGAAAGTTTTAAAGAATTTCATATAAAAAATGCTGTTAATTATCCGTATGAAAAAATAGAAAAAGGAGAATATTGTTTGCCCAAGGAATATATGTTTATTTTATATTGCGAAAGAGGAGGGAGCAGTTTAGCTGCAGCCAGAATTTTAGAAAGAGATGGATTACGAGTGAAATCAGTCATAGGAGGAATACACGAATATAGAAGAGAATGGGGATAAATAATTGTTAGATTTAACATTGACATGAGGAATGGAAAACTTTAATATTAAAGAGATAGAGAATGTAAAGAAGTGATGGAGGACACAGATGAAATTAATGTTTGTATCAGATATACATGGGTCTGCTTTTTACTGTAAAGAGATGTTAGAGAGATATGAAAAATTAAAAGCAGATAGATTAATTCTTTTAGGGGATTTATTATATCATGGACCGAGAAATGATTTACCGAAAGAATATGCTCCAAAAGAAGTGATTAAGATGCTCAATGAAAGAAAAGATGAAATCTATGCTGTAAGAGGAAATTGCGAGGCAGAAGTGGATCAAATGGTCTTGGAATTTCCTATTATGGCAGAATATGCGGTTATTGTAATAGATAATATTACATTTTTTGCAACGCATGGTCATATTTTTCACAGAGAGAAATTGCCTCCCATGAAAAAAGGAGATGTTTTAGTACATGGACATACACATGTATTAAAGGCAGAAAAGATGGAAGATAAGTATTTGTTCAATCCGGGTTCTATCTCTATACCAAAAGAAGGAAATCCGCCCACTTATGGATTATATGAAAATGGGGAAATCACGATTTGGGATTTAGAAGGAAATTGTATCAAGAGGTTACAAATCAAAGAAAATGGAGAAGAAAAGGAATGAAAACAATGGAATTAATCGCTCCATGCCATTTCGGATTGGAGGCAGTACTAAAGAAGGAAATTATTGATTTAGGGTATGATATTATAAAAGTGGAAGATGGAAAGGTGACATTTTTAGGAGATGCAGAAGCAATTTGTCGTGCTAATATATTCTGTCGAACAGCAGAGAGAATATTGCTCAAGATAGGAAGTTTTAAAGCTTTGACATTTGAAGAACTTTTTGAAAAAACAAAAGCTTTGCCTTGGGAGGAATTTATACCAGAAGATGGGAAATTTTGGGTGAAGAAAGCGACCTCTATGAAAAGTAAACTTTTTAGCAGTTCTGATATACAGTCCATCATGAAAAAGGCAATCGTGGAGAGAATGAAGCAAAGTTATAAGAAAGACTGGTTTGAAGAAGATGGAAATGAATATCCTGTGCGAGTGACCATATTAAAAGATGAAGTGACGATAGGATTAGATACTTCGGGAGATTCTCTTCATAAAAGAGGGTATCGTTTGCTAGTCGGGAAAGCACCTATTTCTGAAACATTGGCAGCAGCTTTAATTTTACTCACACCTTGGAATAAAGATAGAATATTAGTCGATCCATTCTGCGGAAGTGGGACATTTGCGATTGAAGCAGCGATGATAGGAGCAAATATCGCGCCGGGAATGAAGCGACATTTTACAGCACAAAAATGGGAAAATTTAATACCTAAATCCGAATGGGAAGCAGTATTAAAAGAGGCACAAGAGTTAGTCAGAAAAGACATTAAAATGGATATTCAGGCATATGATATAGAGGAAAATATGGTAAAAGCGGCGAGGGAGAACGCAAAAAGAGCAGGGGTAGAAAACTATATTCATTTTCAGAAACGACCTGTCTGCGAATTGAGTCATTCTAAAAAATATGGATTCATTATCACAAATCCTCCTTATGGAGAAAGAATAGAAACAAAAGAGAGTATTCCTGAGATTTATGCGCAGTTAGGAAAGAGATTAAAAGAATTAGATTCTTGGTCAGCTTATATTATTACAGCATGTGAGGAAACAGAGAGATATATAGGACGGAGAGCTGATAAAAATCGAAAAATCTATAATGGAATGATAAAGACATATTTTTATCAATTCTTAGGTTCAAAGCCTCCCAAATTAAAAAAAGTAGGAGAATGAGATTGAAGAGAAATAAATTTTTTATTATAGCGGTGCTGGCACTCATTGTCTGCATTTTTTTAGAAATGCAAGATTTTGTATATTCTAGTGATATACAAAGCGGGTATATGGCTTCTAAACATCCAGAATTGTGGGGAAGTATTATCGCAGACAGTGTGAATCAAAAAACTATTTATTTGACAGTAGATGGGAATAAAGTAGATTTATTGAGAGAAAAGCCTTATATGGATAAAGATTTGAATCTGATGCTTCCGATTTCTGTTATAAAAGAATATTTTAATTGTGGTTATTATATCATGGATAACAATATCTTTGTGATGGAACAAGGGGAAAAAGTTATTAAAATGAAGTTAGGAGATCGGAACATGGATATTAATGGCACAAAGGAAACTATTTCTGTTCCATTCACACAAAAAGGAAAAGAATATTATGTGCCAGCAGAAGCATTAGAAAGAGCTTTAGGATGCCAATACACATGGGATATGACAACAAATAAAGCGACATTCTTTCATGTAGGGGGAGAAGCACAGAAATTGCCCTATCAGTATGATTATAGAAAAGTTATGAGAAAACCATCTACAAAAGACCAAGGAAAATGGGGAACTTGCTGGGCATTTGCTTCTTTAACTGCCTTAGAATCTTCACTGCTTCCAGAAGAGAGGTTAGATTTTTCAGAAGATCATATGACATTTAAAAATAGTTTCAGTTCTTCTAGAAATGATGGGGGCACTTACAATATGGCAATGGCATATTTGACAAGCTGGCAAGGACCAGTATTAGAAAAAGATGATCCATATGGAGATGGATTTTCTCCTGATGGTCTGAAGGCGGTAAAACATGTACAAGAAATACAGATTATAAAGGAAAAAGATTTTGATAAAATAAAAGAGATGGTATTAAAATATGGAGGAGTTCAAAGTTCTCTCTATACTTTATTAAATGGAGCAGATACCCAATCAGAGTACTATAATGAAAAAACAAATGCATATTGCTATATTGGAACAGAAAAAGCCAATCATGATGTAGTGATCATCGGTTGGGATGATAATTACCCAAAGGGAAATTTTAATGTGAATTTAGAAGCAGATGGCGCTTTTATCTGTCAAAATAGTTGGGGAAAAGACTTTGGAGAAGATGGTATTTTCTATGTATCTTATTATGATACAAATATAGGAATACATAATGTTGTCTATACAAAAGTAGAAGATATAGATAATTATGACAATATTTATCAATCTGATCTATGCGGATGGTCTGGACAAGTAGGGTATGGAAAAAATACCGCTTATTTCGCAAATGTATATCAAACAAAAGGAAAAGAGAGTTTACAGGCAGTTGGATTTTATGCGACAGATAAAGACACAGAATATGAGATTTTTTTGGTATCTGATTTTAAAGATAGTATTTCACTGCTCAATCGAAAAGAATTAAAAAAAGGAAAGCTTGAAAATGCAGGATATTATACCATACCTTTAGAAGAACAAGTATTAGAGAAAGGCAAGAAATTTGCCATAGTGGTGAAAATAACTACACCGAATGCCAAAAAACCGATTGCGATTGAATATGCGGCTGACAGCGCTACTAAAGATGTGGATTTAAGTGATGGAGAAGGTTATATCAGTCAGCATGGAACAGAATGGGAGCGGGCAGAAATCACACAGAGCTGTAATATTTGTTTAAAAGCATATACAAAGAAACTAGAATAAAGAAGGAGTCTTTATAATGGATAAAATTATATTTGCTACATCAAATGAAGGAAAAATGAAGGAAGTACGTCTGATTTTACAGAATTTAAAAGCGGAAGTGTTATCTATGAAAGAAGCAGGAATTAAAATTGATATCATAGAAGACGGAAAATCTTTTGAGGAAAATGCGATTATTAAAGCAAAAGCAGTGAGTGAGTATACAGATGCGATTGTGTTAGCGGATGATTCTGGGTTGGAAGTGGATTATTTAGGAAAACAGCCCGGTATTTATTCCGCTAGATTTATGGGAGAAGATACTTCTTATTCTGTGAAGAACCAAGCGATTATTGAAAAGTTAAAAGATGCAAAAGAAGAAGAGAGAAGTGCTCGATTTGTCTGTGTGATAGCTGCAGTGTTACCAGATGGAGAGGTGATCACTACAAGAGGAACAATAGAAGGAATGATCGGATATCAAGAGGAAGGAGAGGGAGGATTTGGATATGACCCTATTCTTTATTTGCCTGAGTATAAAACTACTACAGCAGGATTACCGATAGAAATGAAAAATAAAATCAGTCACCGTGGAAAAGCGTTAAGATTGATGGCAGAAGAATTACAAAAGAGGATGGCTTAAGGGAGGCTAAATATGAAAGTTTTAATTGTAAGTGATACACATAGAAGGCATGGAAATTTAGAAACTGTCTTAGAAAATGTGGGAAAAATGGATTTGTTGATTCATTTAGGAGATGCAGAGGGAGAAGAGGATTATATTGAGGCGATTGCAGGCTGTCCAGTAGAGATTATAGCAGGAAATAATGATTTTTTTTCTAATTTAGACAAGGAAAAAGTGATTTTATTAGGAAAATATAAGGTGTTATTAACACATGGACATTATTATAATGTGACAGTAGGAGTAGAGCGGCTAAAAGAAGAGGCGAGAGAGCGGAGAATAGATATTGCGATGTTTGGACATACACATAGACCTTATTTAGAGATAGGAGATGAGATTGTGATCTTAAATCCGGGGAGTATCTCTTTTCCAAGACAGGAGGGGAGAAAGCCATCTTATATTTTGATGGAGATCGATGATAGGGGAGAGGCACATTTTACGATTAATTATTTGAGATAAATATAGGATAAATTTGGAGGTGGAGGGGGTTTCCGCTTAGAAGAAGAAACATTCCAACGAAGCCGCGCTCTCGCTCCGTTCCAGACGTAGTGGAC
>CANRVK010000196.1 GCA_947643285.1 uncultured Eubacteriaceae bacterium | reverse complement strand
ACAGATTCTATTATCATAAGAATATCGCAGATAGAGGCAAGAATATTACAGATAGAGGGAATAGAAGATATTTCCGAAACAAAAATAAATGGAATAGAAAGTAATTTCGTATTAGAAGGAAGCCAGATAGGAAAAAGAGGTGAGGTGATTGGATAGAAAACTAATGGATTATCTGCCACCTTTTTTGCAAGAATACAAAGAATTAAAAATAATAAATCATACCGAGCAAGAGGAAATAGAACAAGCGTGGGAAGCAGCAGAGAAATTATTAAAAGAGCCTTTTCTTCTATCTGCCTCTACTTATGGAATCAGCAGGATAGAAAAAATATTAAAAATGCAAGCCTTAGATACCGATGATCTAGAAACCAGAATGTTTCGTGTGTTACTAAAATTAAATGAAGTTTTACCCTATACTTATCGGACAATCAAAAGACATTTAGATGAAATATGTAAAGAAGCAGAGTATGAATTACAAGTACATCCAAATGAATTTACGATAGACGCCATTTTTGAGATAGAAGAAAGAAAAAAGCTAGTAGAATTAAGGAGATATTTAGATGAGGTATTGCCCGCAAATTTAGTTATCTTTTTTGCAAAAAGAAGCAGATTAAAATTTGCTGTACCAGTTCTATATAAAAATATCCTTAAGATGAGAAGTGAATTTTATCCAAGGGCGAATATAGAATATTTAAAATACAATGGAACAGCAAAATATAATGGGAGCGTTCGATATAGTAAATATAAAACCAAGAAAAAAATAGAGTTGTATCCCATACAACTTTTGATAAAGTCTGAGGAAAAGCCTCGGATATTTTTTTACCCTCAATTACAGATGAAGCATAGGTTTCCATCTTCCATTCAGATAGAAAACAAAATAAGCTATCAAAAAGAGGTTGCAATAGAGGAAAAAATAAAAACGGGCATCACCATTACAAAGGAAAATGTGGTACTTCCAAAATATGAGGTGAAATTGAAGATTGGGAAACATCCGAATAGATATAATGGTACAGTGAAATATGATGGAACAAGTCGTTACTATGTAGAAAAAGAAGAAATCTTATAAAAGGAGTGAGGATATGTCAAATACCGCTATGACCGTGAAAGGAAGAGAAAAACTTTGTAAAGCTCACGCAGGAGAGATCACATTGCCCAAAATAAAATGGATTGCGTTTGGAACAGGGGGAGTAGACGAAAATCGGCAGCCGCTACCTGTCACAGGAGAAGAAGTAGAATTAAAAGAAGAACAATATCGGATGGAGTTAGACCATAGTTTCCCCATTCCTACCACATGTGAATATGTATGCACATTGAACAAAGAGGATTTACCAAATCTTTATTTATCCGAGATGGGACTTTTTGATGAGGAAGGGGAATTAGTGATGTATAGTACGTTTCTGGAAAAGGGAAAAGATGAGGATATGACGTTTCATTTTCAAACACAAGAAATTTTTTAAGGAAGAGGGGAGCAGGATGAAACATTTAGAGATTTTAAATCCACCACGATTTTCAGAAGAAATTTATAAAGTGGAAGAAGAAGAATTTATTACCGCAGAAATTGAGAATGGGATAAAAAGAAAACTGCTCAATAATGATGTATTTCTAAAACATTTAATAGAAACACTGGAAGAAAAATGGACAAAAGCAGGGATGTTGACAGAAGCTCTGGAACATACTTCTATCAATGAAACTTTTACTTTTGAAGATTTAATATCAAAAAAAGAAATAACATTTTTTACAAATTGGACGGATGATACCCATTTCCCAAATCAAACAGGAAGTGGGATGTTAATACCGGGGTTTGATACCCGAAGTAAAATGATTTTATATTCAGCTATTCCTAATCCAACTTTTCGGCAATATCATCACACTTATATTGCGTATGTGTTTGTCGCAGAAGAAGGAGATGAGGTAGAAACGGAAGTGGAATGGAAACGACTGATGACCCATGATGAGGTAAGTAATCCTAATATATTGATTAATTCAAATTTTAGTATTAATCAAAGAGATGGCTATATTATAAAAATAGGCTGTAAAGTATATAATGAACCAGCTTTAACAACAGATGTTAGTAATCTAGGTTTGTCCAATCAGTGCCGCATGGTTACATACAAAACTGATACTTATGCCGCATTTTTAGGAGATAACGGTTATACTTATTATGTTAATATTTGTGATATAGAAAAAGGTTATACAGGAGGGGGTAGTTATACCGTTGATAGATGGAGATTTAACTCTGAGCTAGATGCTAATATTTTAAAAGTGTTTGATAACTATATTACCTTAATCAATAAAAAACAGGATAAATATGCTCAAATTCTTCAATTAGTTACAAACTGTAAGTATTATTCTGGAAAGACGTTAACCTTTTCCGCAAAAATAAGAGTTTCAGTAGGGACGAAAGCCTATTTACAAATGAGTAGTAATAATAAGAACCATGCTTATTCCTTTATCGGTAATGGAGAATGGAACATAGTATCTACTAAAGTAACACTTCCTGAAGATATAACAAGATTTTATGCAGGAATAGGCATATGGGAAAGTAGTTCTGGAAGTATAGATATGCAATGGGCAAAATTAGAAGAAGGTGATATTGCGACACCTTTTGTACCTCCTCATAAATCAGAAGAGCTTTTAAAATGCAAATATTATTATCAAGAAATTTGCAGTATAAAGAATCCAAACGTATACACCTCAAATGGATTATATTGTAATATTGATTTTTCAGAAATGCGGATTATGCCTACGGCTTATTTTAAAAATTCCATTTTTAATAAAATGGGGTATACTCGTATTGGAAATTCTGGGGGAAATTTAATAGATGGATTTACCTTCTCTATCAAATGCGAAATAGGAAATGAAGCGAAGTTTAATTTGGCGGTTATTGCAACAAAGGACAATCATGGTCTTAATAGTACAAATAGTAATGTATCCGTAGGAAAATTAAATCCGGCGTGTTTAGATGCAGAAGAGTATTAAATTAGGAGGGATAATTCATGTATTCAGTTTATGCTAGAACAAATGATCAAAGAATGGTAACACACATCTTTTCGGATATGTTCGAGAAACCAAAACCCACTGATATTCTAATTAAATCAGGAGATGGGGAAGATTGTATCCATGTATTTTGTGCGAGGGGGGGGGTAAATCTATATACTTATGACAATCTGCTACAATATAAAATAGAAAATGGAGAAATGATAAAACGAAGTGAAAAGGAGTTAGAAGAAGAACGTGAAAAAATTTTTATCAACAATAAAGATGTTATTGGAAACATAAAAAATCTTGAAACAGAAAATAAAGAAAACATTGTTGAAGCAATTAATGAGGTTAATGTGAATAATGATAATCTCTTTTCAGATTTATTAAATTCTGGACTTTTATCAGAATGTATTCATGATACTGGAATAAGAGGTGATTTCACTTTTGATGATTTAATACACAGAAAGGAAGTAACTTTCTTTACAAATTGGACAGATCACACTAATTTTCCAGAATTATTTGGAAGTGGTGTATTTATGCCGTGTGGAGATAATAGGTGCAATAATATCATATATGTGACTTCACCTTTACCAATACATACTCATTTTCCAAGAAAAATTTTTGTTGGTCATGTTTTTACAGATAGACCAAATGAAATTATTACAGAAGGATTAACAGAATCTTCCATAGTTTGGAAAGAGATTATGACGAATGATGAAGTGAGTAATCCTAACCTTTTAATTAATTCTAATTTTAGGATTAATCAAAGAGGATTAAATAAATATCAAGGAAATAATATATATAGTGTTGACAGATGGATAATATGGAACGCGGTATTATCCACATGTAACAATGGAATTAATATTGTTCTGGATAATCCATCCTCCAGTTATTATGAACTTAGACAATACATAGAAATAGATTTTAACTATATATCAGGAAAAACTTTAGTCGCTTCTTTATGCATAGATGGAATGATTTATTTCCGTATTTATGAACTTCCATCCAGATTAAATGAATTATTTGTCAGTGATAAAATACTATTTGATAATTTTTATTTAAGATTAGAAATAAGACCTGATCATAACAACATACTTTGTTTTCAGATATATAATCATGGAACACAATCTCACATAATAAATTGGGCAAAATTAGAAATTGGTTCTGTTGTCACTCCTTTTGCTCTACCTGATAAGGTAACAGAATTATTAAAATGTAAGAGATATTATCAAAAAATCGGAGCATTTCCACAAGCCTCTTTGATGTTGAACATGCTTTCCTGCACGTCTGGAACACCAAAACAGTATCTTACTTTTAATGGAGAAATGGATTGTGAAATGAGAACCATTCCAACGATTGAGTTATATGGTACACCAAATAGTGATGGAGATACAGGTTATTCCGTTACAAATGTAGACGGTAGTTCTCCTGATAGGACAAGAGCTTGGAGCTATTCTGCATTTTGTAAAACAAATAAAACGTTTGGAATAACCGTTTATAATGAAGAAAGCGAGAATAAACGATTTGATAGAACTATCTTTCCCATGTTAAATTTAACTTTTTATAGGAATAGCGGTGTAAAATTGGATGCAGAAATATATCCAGAATAAAAGGAATAGGAGGTAAAATACATGAATCAAGTATATGCAAGAACAAGAGAAGATGGTGTCGTCACATACATTTTTTCTGATATGTTTGAAAATCCGAAAAAAACAGATATACTTTTGAAATCAGGAGATGGAGAAGAGTTTATTCATATAGCTGAGGGGGGGGTAAATCTATATACTTACGATAACCTGCTACAATATAAAATCGAGAATGGAGAAATGATAAAACGGAGTACCGAAGAACTAGAGAGAGAACGGGTTAATCTATTACAGAAGCAATTAGAACAAGAAAAAGAAAAGAATTATCAAGCCGTAACCACTGTTTTAAGACAAACTGTCTGTAATCCGAATCTGGTTATAAACCCAAACTTTTCTGTTAATCAGAGGGATGGCTATGTAGTAAAAGAAGGAGCAACGGTCTATTTTGATACGGAGTTTACACAAGCGGCAAATACAAGTGTTCCTGCTGGATATAAAGTAGAAGAAATCCATAAAGATTACGCTACCTTGAAGACAAAGAAAGCTCCTGTAGAGAGTATTCTTTATGCAAAGATAGAAGATATAGAAAAAGGATATGCGAAAGATTCGTCTAGTTGGTCAGAAAAACAATATACATTTGATAGGTGGTTTCTTCGTGGATATGCAACTTTAATAGACAAAGAGAATGGGATATTATTTCAAAAACTATCAGAAGAAAATCAAGGATATGCTTTATTAGGGACGATTATAGATGATGTAAAAGATCTAAAAGGAAAAGCATTAACAGTAACGTTATGTATAAATAATACGATTGTTTCAGCAACAGTAGAGGAAGGCTGGTCATTTGAAGAAGGAGAACACACTTTAACCTATATTCAAGGATTTGACAATTTTAGAGGGATAGCGAGTTTGATTGCAAATGGAGCAGGTTATTTGGAAATAAGAATATATCTTGCAAATGGATTACCAATAAATACCAGCTGTATGGTACATTGGGCAAAATTAGAATTAGGAAAGATAGCAACGAAATTTGAACCACCCGAACGAGTAACCGAGTTAGTGAAATGCAACTATTATTATCAAGAAATCGAAACCATAAGCAATGTACATATAGTAACAAAGGATAAAATGATAGCTTTTGTTCCGTATGCTTCTATGAGAACCGTACCTAGTTTATCCTTTAAAACGAATTATTTTAATACTTATAATGATGGGGTTTGTGTAACAGATGCAACAACAGGGAATCGGATAGAAGGTTTTACTTTTAAACTAAATAATAGTAAAAATATAGATTGTATATCTGTGAATATAGAAAAAGCAAATCATAGTTTAGATAAAACAACTTGTTTTTTCATGGCAGGAAGAAGAAACAAGATTTGTTTAAGTGCAGAAAATAAATAGGAAAAAGAAAGGAGAAAAAAAGAGATGGATAATCCAATTACAAGAGCGGAACATGAGGAATTTCGGAATTGGGTAGAAACAGAAAAGAAGCGACTGGAAGATGAAGATGAACGTCAAAATAATCGCTTAAAATTGCTAGAAGAGGATGTGCGTCAAATCAGCGTGTTGACTACCGCAGTAGAAAAGCTTGCTATGAGCATAGAAAGCATGGTAAAAGAGCAAGCAAGTCAAGGAAAACGATTAGAAGAATTGGAAAACAGGGATGGAGAGATGTGGCGGAAAGTAACTGGCTACCTAATTACCGCTGTCATTGGGATTGTGATAGGATTTATTTTTAAACAAATCGGCATGTAAAGAAAAAGGAGGATGAATATGGATTTATCATGGATTAACAATTATTACATACCAGTGGTATTACTTGCATGTCTATGCGTAGGATATTGTATCAAACATATCATATGGTTAGAAAAAATAAGTAACGAATATATTCCAACCATGATGTTGTTACTAGG
>CANRVK010000195.1 GCA_947643285.1 uncultured Eubacteriaceae bacterium | reverse complement strand
GAATTTAGTACCGCGTAGTCTTACACGGAGCGAAAGCGCGGCTTCGCTGGAATACGTCCTTGCCGCAGCGAACCTTCATCTTTCGGACAACCTGAACTATATAATATTAAAATCTAAAAATCTTTGTAGAAATATATCCCCAAAATATGATATACTCTTCCTATCTTCTTCTTTATCATTGGAAAATAAGTTTAGAAAATATCAGAAAAATGATATAATATAGGAAATAATATATAGAAAAGACATGGAGGTATTTTTATGGCAACATCATTAACTTTTTCATTAAGTAATTTTGAAGTAACTCCTGATCAAATCAGAACAGGATTTGCATCTATTGTAGGAAATAATTCATTATTTACAGATTTAAAGATTATTTTAGAAATTGGAATCAAAGATATGTCATTATTTCCTAATATTAAATTACATGAAAATGCTACATATTTAGATTACTTATCTAAATGGATAAAGGGTTATGAAGATGCTTCATTAAACCTACCAAGCAACAGAAAAGCTTTTCCAAAAAGCAGTTGTTCCGATCCTGCAATACAAACAATTGTACAAATTGCTACAAATGTTGACGTTGCATTTATAGAACGTATGAATACTTATCATAATTTATTTATGAGTGCCGAAAATATTCAGGGAAATCTCTTAGAAGAATACATCAGTAATTCTGTACATCAATATGGTTGGATATGGTGTAAGGGAAATGTACTTAGAGCTATTGATTTTTGCTCTACAGATGGAGAAATATTATTACAGATTAAGAATAAATCAAATACAGAAAACAGTTCTTCAAGCGCCATTCGTATTGGAACAACGATAAAGAAATGGTATCGTTTAGGTACACAGAGCAAAAATGGTGAAAAATTTCCAATCTATAAATGGGATGAATTAAACGAAATTATTAATTCTCATATTACCACTGGAATAGCACCTATGTGTAATATGAATGAAAAATCTTATCAAACATTTCTGAAAAATATAACACAGCAAAATCCTGATATTATTTCAGATAAATAACAAAAATTTTATCTAATTATAATCAAAAGGGAAACCATATATATTTCTTTCTATAGTTTCCCTTTCTTTATTACTTATTCATTTTTTCTATTTGCGTTTTCATAAATTTAATCCAAGAAATTTCATCTGTATTTTTATATCTAGAATAATGAAATTCTGTATCTTTATACTTAATCCCCTTCATATCATCAAGAATTGTTTTAGCGATTGCTTCACCCAATTTAATAGGAACAGCATTTCCAATCTGCTTGTATTGATCTAATATAGAGCCACATACAATCCAATCTTGTGGAAATTCTTGAATACAAACATATTCCTCTACACTTAAAGGTCTATCTTCTACTGGATGAGCTAAATCCGTTGCTGGCATCGTCGGATTTGTCACTAATGTTGGTGATGGTTTTGAATAGGATAGTCTACGCAAAAAACCTGTTTTGCCGCCTCCTAAATAAAACGACTTTCCCAAAGCTTCCTTCTGTAAATCTAAAGGCAAGTCCTTCCAATATTGCCCTTCTTTCAGAAGTCGATAATACTTCAATCTTTTTTCTGGAAATTCAATATAATGATGTTCTACAGATTTTGGCAGTACTGAAAGTGCATCTTTTAATGTTCTCCATTGTTTAAGCCCATTTGTTCCATCTTCATTATGTGTTGGCTGCAAATAGCTTACCTTTTCCTCTCCTAATTTGCCAATAATAACAACACGTTCTCTAATTTGTGGTGCTCCAAAATATGCTGTATTATAAAGATTGAAGGACATCGTATATCCCATTTCTTTTAATTGATCTAATATTATCATCATTGCTCCACCCTTAATCGGTTTCTTTGAATCCTTATAAGTAAATGGTGCTGATAATAACCCTCTAACATTTTCTATTACTACATAGGTTGGTTTAATTTCTGATACAATACTTAAATATTTAAGGAATACATTTCCGCGTTCATCATCAAAGGCTTTTCTATTTCCTGCTGTACTAAATGCCTGACATGGAGGTCCTCCAAAAATCACATCAACCTTTCTTCCTTTTGGTATTTTTGCCATTTTTAATATTTCATCAGCACTAAATTTGGTGATATCACCTATTAATCCAATTTCAGGATTATTTTTTGCAATAGTCATTCTACATGCTTTATTAAACTCACATGCTAATAATGCATCAATACCACCATTTTTCATTCCAATATCTAAACCCATCGCCCCAGAAAAAAAACTTAACGCAACAATAGGTGGTATATCATCGCTTAGTCGTTCATGGTCATCTGGCTCAATTATAACATTATAATTCTGGATATAATTTTTCAAATCATCTGGAGAAATAAGCCATTGATTTTCTACTCTTTCTGCTCTAAGCTGCTCATTCTTAATCAGCAGTCTTACAGACTGTACTGTAATTTTCAGTTTCTTTGCCACATCATTTACAGTCAATAAATTATTTTTATCAATCATAAACATATATCTCCTTTTCTAAATCGTAAATTTTTATATACCTCACTATAAAACTTTATCTGACACACACCTCGCCAGTGATTCATAAGAAGCTCGCTCTGCCTGCACAATATGATTAGCACCAAATCCTTTTAAACATGCCGTAGTTTTTAATCCTATACTGTAACATATTCCATTTTCATTCCAGCTTTTCCATACATCTCCCCCTACAGTTGAAAGAATCCATTCCACAGAAGAGGCACAAGTAAAAAATATTCCATCATATTCTTTGAGTCGTTCTTTTAAAGGCAATATAGATGTCACTGCTTGATTTTCATATATTGGAATCTCCACCACCTGACAACTTCCTTTTAGCTCCTGCGCAAGATGATTATCTGCATTTCTTGCCTTCAAATACCATAGTACTTGTTCTTTCTTCACCTGCTCCTTCAATTTTTCAATCAAAGCATCACTATGAAATTCTTGTGGCTGTAAATCTGGACATATTCTATATGTTCTTAATGCCTTTGATGTCTGTTCTCCAATAGATGCAATCTGACATCTAACAAGACAACGTATGTCTAACCCTTCTCGTAAAAAAATATCAAAAAAGGCTTTGACCCCATTACGGCTAGTAAACACCAGCCAATCAACTTTCTGAATCTGCTCTTTTGTAATAGAAAAAGGAAGACCTACAATCTCTCCCACCTGAATCTCATCTACAATCTCCCCTTGTTCACGCAAATATACCGCTAAATCTGACGTTTTTTTCCCAATTTTAGACACCAGATATCTTTTTTTAGAAACAAATTGTTTTTCAAAACAATTCAACTTCTCTCTCAGTGTCACCACATTTCCAACTACAATCAACGCTGGTGAAGATAACTTTGCACGTTCTACCTCATCTGCAATCTGTACCAATTCCGCAGTCACTGTGCGCTGTTTTGAAGTAGTCGCCTTTGAAATCACTGCTGCTGGTGTTTCTGGTGACATTCCTGCTTCCATCAATCGCTTTGCGATCTCTCTGACTTTTCCAAGTCCCATCAGAAAAACACAAGTATCTGTTCCCCTAGCCATCGCCGTAAAATCAATATCTGCCAGCTCATCTCTTTGATTATGCGCAGTCACTACATGAAATCCTGAAGAAATTCCACGATGAGTAATCGGAATACCAGCATATGCGAGTCCAGCGATACAAGAACTGATTCCCGGAATCACTTCAAAAGGAATTCCCTCTTTTTCCAACGCAAGCGCCTCTTCTCCTCCACGACCAAACACATAGATATCTCCACCCTTCAAGCGAACAATTTTCTTATATTCTCCCGCCTTTTTCACCAAAAGTCTATTAATTTCTTCCTGACTCATAGTGTGATTGTGATTCTCCTTCCCTACATAAATCAGCTCACAATCCGCCTTTGCCTCTAGCAAAAGCTCTGGAGAAGACAAACGGTCATAAACAATACAATCTGCTTCTCGAATCGCTGTAAGTCCTTTCACCGTGATCAATTCTGGATCTCCCGGACCGCCGCCCACAAGAAACACTGTTCCTATATGTTTTTCTTCTCCTATCACGTTACACCCATCTGCTTTCTTTTCCAAGTTTTCCAAGATTTCCTGTTCTTTCCCTTTCCATCTATCCATTTTTAAAGCCTCTTGCGATATAATATTTTCTGAAAGCTGTCTTTGAATCTCCTCTTTTGCCTCCAAAGCAAGTTGTTCTGGATCTTCTCCTATTACTGATGCAAACGCCAGCTTTGTACCATCTTCATTTCCAAACATTGTATGCATTTGATACTTCCCATCTTCCATTTTCTCACAAATCGCACCGATAGGCACATGACAATCCCCACCAATCGCTTTTAAAAACCCTCTCTCTGCACATACCGCCGTTTCCGTTTACCCAACACATAAAGCAGCTAACAACCTTGCTGTTTCTGTATCCCCCTCTAAAATCTCCAAAGCTAAAATCCCCTGCGCTGGCGCAGGTATCATCTCTTCTATCTCCAAATACTGAGTAATCCTATCTTCCATTCCTAAACGATGCAGTCCTGCTGCTGCAAGCACAATACCATCTAACTTCTGCTCCTCCATCTTGCGCAGCCTAGTATCTACATTACCTCGAATATTCACAACCTTTAAATCTGGTCTTATCCGTTTTAACTGATACTCTCTCCGACGGCTTCCCGTTCCGATCACTGCTCCCTGCGGCAATTCCGATAATGCTCCCTTTTCTCGTAAAATCAACACATCTCTCGGATCTTCTCTCTTCCATGCCTTTGTAAAAATGAGTCCCTCTGCTGGACGAGCAGGCATATCTTTCATACTGTGTACCCCAATCTGCACTTCCCCTGAAAGAATCTGACTCTCAATTTCCTTCACAAACACCCCCTTATCTCCTATCTGGTCTAAAGGTTTATTCTGAATCTGATCTCCCTTTGTCTGAATCACCTTACATTCAAAACTATGTTCCGGATATGCCTTCTGCAGCCTAAAGCAAACATCTTTTGCCTGTGCCAAAGCAAGCTTAGACCCTCTTGTCCCAATCATATATTTCATATTTCTCTGCCCTCTTTCTTTAAAATTCCTCTCTTTATCCTCACTAAATCTGGAACAGTTTTTTCACAAATTCTTGATACTTTTTTTGCTCCTCTCTTGTTTCAATCTGTTTCAGTTCCTGAATCGGTTCACGCAAAAGCCTCTGTAAAGACGCATTTAACACCTTATATAATATCTTCTTTTCCCTCTGATCCAGTTTCAACTTTCGATCCAGATATTCATAACTATCCTCTACAATCTCACTACACCTCTGTTGTAAAGATGCAATCGTAGAATCCATACGACTCTGCATAAGCCAAGTACAAGTTTCTTTCAAATCCTCCGAAATCATACTCTGGCTCTCCATCACAAGGCGCTCTCGTTCCAAACGGTTCTCCTTTACAATCTCCTGCAACGTATCTAAATTAATCAACCGAACCTTAGAATCTTTCTCCAATGCTATATCCACATCTCTTGGAGCTGCCAAATCCAAAAAAACGATTGACCTCACTGGCTTAAAATATTCCTGTTTCACCACAAGATGCGGAGATGATGTTGCCGAAACCACCATATCACACTCTCCCATCACCTTATAACGCTCCTCATAAGGAAGCACCAAAAGATTCATAAATTCCTCTTTCAATTTCGCCGCATGATCCAATGTTCTACTGCATACAATTACCTGTCCTACTTGATATTCATAGAGATATTTTAAAGCGAGTACAGCCGTTTTTCCACTTCCAATTAACAACACTCTTTTCCCCCGAATCCCACAGCATTCATCTAATTTCTGTATTCCGATATAACTGACAGACAAAGGCTTTTCACTTATTTTCAATTCTGTCTTAATACGCTTTGCACAGGTCACAGCATCCCGTACCACTTTATTTAACTCTTTCTTACTGTATCCCATGATTCGAGAAAAATCTAATGCATCTTTTACCTGTCCCAATATCTGATCTTCTCCCAGAACCAACGATTCCAACCCTGCCGCAATGCGAAATAAATAAGCAATCGCTTCCTCTCCTACAAGCTGCACTAGATATTCCTTTAACACAACCTCTTGAAACATTTCTTCATAAATCTGCTGCACCTTAGAAAACTGTACTTCCTCCCTAAAAAAGAAATAAACTTCACTCCGATTACAAGTAGAAAGAACCATACACTGCTCAACTCCCACCTCTTCCACCTTCTGAAAAAACTCCATTTTTTTCACATCCGTAAAAGATGTTTTATCCCTCACTGCAAGCGGTGCATTTTTATAATTAATTCCAATAAATCCAAACTGCATACAGCTTTTCACTCCTTCATATATTTCAACAATACACTACTATCATTCATAAAAAACAAAAAATCTTTCATTCATCATCTTCAAGAATAAAAGAGGACTGCCTTAGCAGTCCCCATTGAACTTAAGCAAATAATACACAAAAAAGACATTCTGACCAAAGGTTAGCACAGGACAGGTATTTCTATTCCAACAAAACCGCGCTTTCGCTCCGTTCCAGACGTAACGGACACTAAATTCTCGGCGCGTC
>CANRVK010000194.1 GCA_947643285.1 uncultured Eubacteriaceae bacterium | reverse complement strand
CCCATAAATAAGCGACATGATATAGTCTGTTCCCACATCTAAACTTGTTCCTGTTACAATATTTATAGCGTGTTTCATGATAGGACTGTCAAAATATCTTCCTATCTTTCCGCTCAAAATCTGACTGAAACGAGAAGTGAGTTGTCCTTGTACTGTTCCCAGAACGAAATTAAAGGCTAGATTTCCCCAATTTACTTTGCCCTCGGTCATAAATTCTTCGATTACTTGTGGCAGCACATTTGAGCCGATTTGTAGGACTGTCTTTACCTTTGCCGAATTGCCGCATAGGTCAAACACCTTTCCTAACGATTTTCCAGATACAATCCCAAATACAATATCGCTGATTCCTTTCCCCAAATAATATATAAAGTGATTACCCCAAAATACAGTATCCCGCAGTAAATAAAACGACTGCGATAAATCTCCATGTGTCGCCTGATACGTCCCATGCAGTCCTTCCACAACATCCGCTACTCCAAAAGCCGCGTTCACTCCTGCTGCAATGAAAAGAGGGGTAGCTGCTCCTCCTGTCACAACCACCGCTACAGTAGCCGCAATAATCGTTCCTAATTTCACTAACCCACTCCATACTTTTTTCGTGGCTTCCTTTTTCTTTTGCACCAGCGCATCTTTCACCTGACTGTTGATCATTTCCCGATTCGCTTCGTCTTCTTTGGTCACACTTTCTCTGATCTCATCTGCAGAAGGAGAGGGTACACTGAAATCGCTGCCTTCTAATTTAAGAAATGTAGAGCGGATTTTCACTTCTTCTTTTAATGTAATTCCTGAATTTTCTTCTTTCTTTGCAGAAATGAGTACTCCCTCTCCCCCTCGCAGCACAATCTCTTTTGTAGGCGTTATTGCTCCTGTTTCATCTGCTTCTCCTTCTCCAAGACAAAGATCCGTTTCCGCTTCTACCGTAATCGTCTTTCCATTTACCGTTGCCGTTCCCTCTCCGCTCAAAAATACTACGGTACTCTTCGCTTCCTCTGCTGCCATACTGATCGCCTCTGGAGTCAATAGAAGTTCTGCTCCATTCACATTAGAAAAAGACTTATAATCTGGATTCTGTGCGTGTTGTCCTCCTATTCCTGCTTTCGGTTGTGAAATCTTAGCAGGTCCTTGATAATTCTCCATCCGCATTGCGTGAACTGCAATCGCTTCTTGTTCATAAGGCGTGGGAAAATAAATATGTACCAGGCTTTCTTCTTCTGGCATACAGTAAAAACAACTGCTCTCAATCGCATAAGTAAAAAAAGTATTTTTCGGGCGCGCTTCGTAACTCTTATCAATATCAAAATGCACCCGTATCTGATTTCCTTTTCTCTCCTTGACAATAGCGGGAATACTCATTCCGCCGATGCGAGGATTCGTCTGATAAGCACACAAAATCCCCTTTTTCCTTCCTGCTTCATAGCGGCGGAGAATTTCCCCTTTTTCTAAATAATATTGTACAGAGGTGATAATCGCTCTCACATCATGTAAAAATACTTCTTCCCCTAAAACCAATCGTTTCTCACTCTGTATCTGCCAACGCACGGTTTCCTGCGGCTGAAAATGTTCTTTATAAGAAAAACGATAAAAGGCATCCATATTTTTGCTGATTTGATATTCATTTTCCTTTAACTGTACCCCATTTTTTATCTCAGGAATACCGAAATACACCCTTCCATACCCTTGTGTAAATTCTGGCACTAAAAAGGTTTCAAAATGGCTCGCCAACCGTTTTAAAAAAGTCCAGTCGTCCTCCTCATACTGCAATAAAAACCCCGGCATCTTCGCCCCTTGGCTCGCACAATCTATCGCCTGCGCTTCTTCATAATTAGAAAGCACTTTTTTAATCACCTTTTCATAAGTGTCTTCCTGATCCATAAAGCTCTGGCTCACTTCTTCCAAACTCCACTCATAAGTATAAGAAACAGCCTCTATTGTGACCACATAAAGCCCTTTTTCCTTTTTCGCAGATGCGGTGAGAACCTTCCCCCGAAACAGCATTTTTTCCGCTTCTTCTATCTGAATCTCTGCCCCATCTAGCAGACGATGTACAGAAGAAATCGCTTCCTCTTCTTCTACCAAAAGTTTGAAATACACATGTGCATGATCATTCAGCTCTGCGCGCAATACAAACTCTTCTATTTGAATGATTCCCATCATAGGAATCGAAAATGTAAATCCCTGATACCCTATTTTCATTCGTTTACCCCTCTCTTTTTATTCTGGCTGTCCAGATGTTTCTAAAATAATTGTTCCTCCATACAGACAATGAAGCTCACAGCGTCTTAATAAAGGCGGTTCTCCATTTAAAGAAACTTTCTCTTTTTCTCTTGTCCATGCCACCCCCGGAACTAAAATAGGCGTACACTTCCCATAACACATCTCTATCAGACTCTCATCTACACTGTCATCTTCTTCCCCTGTAAAGACCGATTTCACTTTAGAAACAAATCCCATAAATCCATCTACTAACTTCTCACCCAGATTTCTATCTTTCTTCGCCTCTTCTGTCGCCTGTTTTGCCACTTCTTTTGCTGTTTCTACCGTAGAAGGATTTTCCTTACTGCAGCAGCCGCCAAAATTAATGATATTTTGTTCAGCCAGATTATCGAATACAGTCATCTGTGGAATCCCCCTGACAAAGATACCATGTGTCTGCGGAAGCACTAATACACTAGATCGCATCCCATAATCCTTTTCTTTATTTTTCATACATTTCATCTGCGCAGTATACACCACATAGGTTTCATCAGTAGGTCTTTGTGCTTCCATCTCTTCTTTCTTTGCCTGTAACTCTTCCTGTGCCTTTTGTGCTTCTTCTGCGCTCTGTTCTAATTCTTCTTGTGCCTTCTGTGCTTCTTTTTCAGCCTCTTCTAAAGCCTTTTTCGCTTTCTCAATCTTCTCTTCTGAAGCCCCATCTTTCGTTATGATATCAGTTACGACTTCCCCCATCGCTTTTTTCGCTTCTTCTACCTTTTGATTCGCATTCTCCAATGCTTCTGCCTTTTCATAATATGCCTGTATTGTTTCTCCTGCTCGCTGTGTCGCATCACTCAATTTCAGATTTGATACATCTATTTTCTCTTCTGCCATTTCACCGTACCTCCACTTCTTCTAACACAATCCCGGTAGCTTGTCTTCTCAATAAACTCTCCGCTACCGCAAGGCTTATCACCGGATGTTTCATCATGCTCCCCTGCACCATAAAAATATGATGATATGCGATTTTCTTTTGATCTAAAATCAATTTCTTTTCCATTCCATTTGGATAATATTCTGTTTCCTCACTGACAACCGACAGCTCGTCCATCAAAATCTGATGATATTGATATTCCTTTTTCTTTTCCTTATGCAGAAAAATCACATCCTTAAAAATCAAATCATCTTCATAAGCGTCAAAAATATCCTTCCATTTTTTCGCTATCATCTGAACGGGATGTTCAATAAAATCAGGTGCAATTTCTCCTTCCCCTTTTAAATATAATATAGTCGTATCATTTAACTTCTCACTGTCCGCCTTAGTAAAAAAATAAGTATTATTTGTAATATCAAAATCCCGAAATTGGATTCCATAAAGAAGCTGTATATCCTGTTTCATGATAAAAAAACGCATCTTATTCCTCCTCCTGTACGAAAATCACAGCTAATTCCTCCTGTGTCAATCCCAACCCATTCACTTGTCCACTCGAAAATATCGTATTCGTCAATTCACACGTTTCAAAACATGTATCCTGAAATGAAGCCCCAGAAAAATTCGCATCCACCAGATCACATTCCAGAAACTTACAATTTATAAAATGACTGTTTAAAAAATTAGCCTGCCTCAGATTCACCTTATAAAAAACCACTTCTTTCAATTCACAATCCTCTAATGTCATAAATTCCATCTCTACTTCTTCACAATGCACCCCTTGTAATTCCATCTGATACCAATAAGAAAAAACCATATTTTCTTTTTGTGTTATGCTATTTTTTAATTCCTTTTCCCACTCTTTCTGATCTTTTTTCTTCTTATCCACCCGAAGCAGTATCTCCGCCTCATCTCGATACTCGCCCCAGCGTACCGCATAATAATCTGTCCTAAAAATCTCCAAAAACCACTCTTCTTTTTCTATATTTCTCAATAAATATCTCAACACATGTGCGATAGAACTCTGACATTTCTTTAATTCCTCAAACATAATTTCCCTGACATCATACACACTCACCTTCCCCACATATTTCTTACTCTGTATATACAACTGCTCCCAAAGAGTCTGAAATGATTCAAACAAAAAATCTATCGGAACATAAAATTCTATCGCCTTATCATCAAAATACCACCGAAAATCCTGTGCCTGTACCAATATCTGATACTTCTTTTGTATGACATCCACCTTTAAAAGCGCAAAATACAAAAACATCAAGGGTTCTTTTTTTTGCTCCTTCACTTTTTGATTCAACAATTTCAAATTTTCTATCACCAGTTCCCCTAACTTTTCTGCTTGTTCCAATAAATTCTTAGAAAATAGCATCTGATAATTTTCTATCATCTGTTTTTTCTCTTCTCTAAATTGAAGTAATAATTCTTCTCGTTCCACTTTCTTCTTCCTCTCTCATCCTAATTTACCTTCACTTCTGTTCCCTTAAATACCGCATATCCATCCTCTGTGAGCACTGCCTGCGCTCCTTTATCACAGAAAATCTGAACCATTTTTTCCGCATGAATATTCAGCTCATTCACAGCACTGATATCAATATCCTCTTTCGCCACAAGATTCACTTCTTTATTCGCACAAATACTCACCTTCCCATCTGCCGTGATGTCCAAAACAGCCGCACTCCCATCACAAGCGATTCGGATTTTATCCGGCGCTAATATCACAGACTTATTATGCCTAGTGCTCAAAAACTTGGTATTCGGATCTCCCATTTTATCCTTTCCACCCCCAGCACGATAATTGCTGACTGCACTCAAAGCTATCGCCTGTGCGGTATACTTACTCGGAAAATACACTCTCACCACATCTCCCTTTTCTGGCATACAATACCACCCACTCCCATCACTAGAAGCAGACATCGTAGAATAAGGAAACCAATACCCCCTGCTCTTCTGAAAAGCAGGATCAATATCCAAATGCACCAATACCTTATCCGCCTTCGTATCCACAATACTTCCCTCTAACGCGACACCAATCAAATGCATAGGATACTGTTTTTTTACTTTCAGCCCCTGTTTATTCTGTAAATCATAAGTGCATACCATCTCATTCCCCTCAAAGCGATAGGTATAGGCATAAATACAAAACTCTTGCTTGTCTATTCTCACCCGTTCAAACAAAGATAAAATCTCCCTAGCCTCCAAAACATACTGTGTAAAATATACGGTATTTACAGACTGATGATTCGCCTTTAAATAATAATATTGTTTCATATCCTTACTCACCTGCAAAATCGTATATGGAATTTCATGCATCTTCAATTCCGGCACTCCCACATAAAAAGCAACCCCTTCCGTCTTTGTATCTGGACTTATCGTTATCTCCAACTGCGAAAATATCCTTTTCAAAAACTCCCAGTCCGTTTCCTCATACTGCACGATCAATTCCCCTATTTCCCTATCTTCTGTTTGAATCACTTCCTCCCTCTGATACTCTAATAAAATCTTCTTTAACAATACCGAATACTTCATACTTGTATCCTGAAAAGAACGAGAATGTTTCTGAATATCCATCAGATAGGTATAACTCTTCGCGGTCAGCTCTAATTCACAAAACTGTAAAGAAGCATGTACTTCACACTGTGTAATTATTCCATGAAAAATCGTTTTTCTTCCTTCTCCTTCTGCAAAATACACATGAATCGGCTGATTTTCCAGCTTCCGAAATAATATCTGTTCTGCATCTTCTATGATCGCTCGTAAAAATAGTGTACTATGTTCGCCCATCTGTGCCTTTATCACACAGTCTTCGATACCTACGACCTCAATCCCTTCTACCCTTAAATCATGCAAATTATAAGCCATATTTTCCCTCCTCTTTTATATTCACCTTATTCTTTATTTCAGTTTTATATAAGTTTCATTTCAACATCTCACCTAAAGTTTCCGCATAAGGAAGTAATGTTCCAACGAAGCCGCGCTCTCGCTCCGTTCCAGACGTAGCGGTACTAAATTCGTAGCCCTTTACAGGACTACTCATTAAGTACCAACGTCTTCCAAGGGGCTTCTTTTGGAATCATTACTTTCTTATGCTAGTTTATCTCTGCGAAACCATACAAGAAATCATGTCTGTTATCTTGACCACTGTTTATGCAAATACCTCTTAAAAATCTCAAAAAAATAAATATATACTGCTTCTATTTATAAAAATCTACCTTTCATTTCTCTGTAAAAAAGCAACGTACCTACACCAATATAAGAAAAGTAACACTTTACGGCATATATCTCTAGGCAGACCCTTGGAAGACGTCGGTACTTAATGAGCAGTTCCGCAGGAAGCGGGGCTGCGAATTTAGTATCCGCTACGTCTGGAAGGAGCGAGAGCGCGTCTGACAGGAGATA
>CANRVK010000193.1 GCA_947643285.1 uncultured Eubacteriaceae bacterium | reverse complement strand
CGTGCGTGGAGCTTCACCCGGAAAAATTTTTCAAAGACGGCATGTGTGACGGTGCGTTTCTCACGCGGGAGTACACATATGATGCTTTTATTCTCAGAGATTATTTGATGGAAAAGCTGCGGGAGATGGGGGCGCTTGCAGAGATACATTTCAATATAGAATTAAACCGCATTGAGAATGAGTTAAAGAATAAATTATTGACGATTAGAAATTAGTGGTAAAGATAAAAAATTCACATAAAATCTATAATATGCTTCTTTTATGAATGAACCATAATTTATCAGCCACATATAAAGTATTTGGCGATTAATACAAGATGGAGATACTCTGTTTGCGGTAAATATTTGATTCATAAGGGAAGCATTTTTTCTGATAGAAAGGGATATTTAAAAAAATGTTGTTTATAAATATTATTCTCTTATAGAAAAGCAGAATTTGTTAATCAGCAGAGATACAAAGGAGATATTATGACATTGAGCGAAGGAAAAGTAGGAGAAATATACACTGTTTTAGAGGTACAAATGGAACAGAAAAATATTGTACGCCGTTTAGAAGCGTTAGGAATTTTAGAGATGACAAAAATTCAAGTGCTCAATACAAAAAGAGGCGGAGCTTTTATAATTAAAGTGCGGGGGACAAGATTAGCAGTTGGTAAAAGTATCGCACAGGGAATAATTATAAAGGAGGAATAAGATGGGCACAGAATCAGAAATTACGGTAGGATTTATTGGAAATCCTAATTGTGGAAAAACGACGCTATTTAATGTCTTTACTGGAGCGAATTTAAAAGTCGCGAATTGGCCGGGTGTTACAGTAGAGAGAGTAGAAGGAGAAACGAGTTATAAAGGAAGACCGATTAAATTAATCGACTTGCCCGGAATCTATAGCTTGACTTCTTATTCTATTGAGGAAAAAGTTTCTAGAAAATGTATTATGGAAGAGCATATTGATGTGATCGTCAATGTGGTAGATGCGTCTTCTTTAGAAAGAAATCTCTATCTGACGCTGCAGTTATTAGAAATGGGAAAACCTGTTATTTTAGCATTAAATATGATGGATATAGTAGAAGAGCGAGGCATGGAAATAGATTTACACAGACTGCCGGAATTATTAGGAGGAATACCAGTAGTTCCAGTATCAGCGAGAAAAAAAACAGGATTAGATGTATTATTACATGCAGTGATTCATCATTACGAAGAAGGTTCAAAAGGAAGCGTAGTACATTATCAAAAAGAGATAGAAGATTTAATCGCACAAACAGAAAAGAAGTTAGAAACACATTATGGAAAATTAGTTCATAAAAGATGGTATGCGATTAAATTATTAGAACGAGATGAGGAGGTCTTAACATATTACCCTTTGGGAGTTCTATCAAAGGAGATAAAGTATGAAAAGCAGATTATTAATCAAAAATATGATTATATAGAAGAAATCATAGAAGAAACGTTAGTAAATAAAGATGCAAAAGCACAGGCGACCGATAAAATAGACCATTATTTAACACATCCAATCTTAGGAGTTCCTATATTTTTAGGGATTATGGCGATGGTATTTTTTCTCACTTTTACGATAGGAGATTTCTTAAAAGGATATTTTGAAGTGGGATTAGAAATATTTTCTAAAGGAGCATTGAATATATTAGAAAAATTTGGAATAGCTGAGTGGCTGATTTCATTAATTGTAGATGGCATTATTGCAGGAGTGGGCGGAATCTTGACATTTTTGCCTAATATTTTTATTTTATTTTTAGCATTAGCTTTTTTAGAAGACAGTGGCTATATGGCTAGAGTCGCTTATATCATGGATCGGATTATGAGCAAGTTAGGACTTTCTGGAAAGGCATTTTTACCTATGGTATTAGGATTTGGCTGTACTGTGCCAGCGGTTATGGCGACAAGAGCATTAGAAAAAGAGAAGGACAGAAAGAAAACTATTTTAGTGACTCCATTTATGTCTTGTTCCGCAAGACTCCCTATTTATGTTTTATTTGCTGATATGTTTTTTGAAAAATATGCCATAGTGGTGGCGTATTCCCTCTATTTAATAGGAGTTTTCATCGCTATTTTAATAGCTATGATAGTGAATAAGTTAGAAAAACAAAAAGAACCACAAAATACACTTTTAATTGAACTTCCAGAGTATAAATCTCCAAATGCAAGAACGATTGCGATTTATGTCTGGGAAAAAGTAAAGGATTATTTAACAAAAGCAGGAACTACTATATTTATCGCTTCTATAATTTTATGGTTTTTATTAAATTATAATATACATGGTATGACAGAAGATGTGGCGATAAGCTTTGGAGCTGCAATAGGGAGATTTTTAGAACCTATTTTAAGACCAGCAGGACTCGGAATGTGGCAGATCGGAGTGGCGCTGATTTCGGGAATATCTGCAAAAGAAGTAGTTGTTTCTAGTTTTTCTGTATTATTTGGAGTGGGGAATATTAATTCAGCAGCAGGTATGACAGAACTCACACAGGCATTGGCAGGGTATGGGTTTGGTGCTCTTAATGCTTATGCGCTGATGATATTTTGTCTATTATATACACCATGTGTTGCGACAATCGCTACGATAAAAAAAGAAACAAATTCTTGGAAATGGACAATCGGAATGATAGGATTTCAGCTAGTATTCGCTTGGTCAGTTGCTACATTAGTATATCAGATTGGAAGGGTGATTTTTTAGAATATAGAGTATAGAGAGAAATATTTGGGAGAGAGGGTCGCGAAAGGGTCGCTTAAGGGAAGCACCTATTCCAACGAAGCCGCGCTCTCGCTCCGTTCCAGACGTAGCGGTACTAAATTCGCGGTTTCGCTTCTTGCGAAACTGCTCATTAAGTACCAACGTCTTCCAAGGGGCTTCTTTCGGAATAGGTGCTTCCCTTAAGCTAATTTATTGGTTGTTCTGCATATAAAGATTATATTTTCAATAAGAGTAAAAAATAAAGATTTCGATTTGGGTAGGTTTTTTATTTTGATAATACAACACAAAAGGAATGTTATACTATGGATAAAATAGAATTATGGGCAAGATTCATTAATGCGGAAAGTAAGGAGGAATTAGAGAAGATAGCAGCGAAAGATCCTTACATAGCGAGAGCATATGAACAATTAAAGATAATTAGTCAAGATAAAGAAAAACGGCTGCAATATGAGGTGAGGGAAAAGGCTATTCGTGAGTATAATCAATCTATGAAAGAAGCACAAGAAGCAGGAAAAGAAGAGGGAAAGTAACGAATTAATAAATTCACTATTATTACAAAATAGGCGATATGACGATTTAGAACGTTCTATGAAAGACTATGATTTCTGGAAATAATGAATGAGAGAGAATGGGATTATAAATGATTAGTCAGGATAAAGAGAAAGGTAAAATTACATTAGAAGAAACGATAAACTAGCTAGAAGCAAGAAATGATTCCAAAAGAAGCCCCTTGGAAGACGTTGGCACTTAATAAGCAGTCCTGTTAGGGGCTGCGAATTTAGTGTCCGCTACGTCTGGAACGGAGCGAGAGCGCGGCTTCGTTGGAACATTTCTTGCTCCTAGCGGAAATTTAGTTACAATGTGAAAGGATAATATTGATAATATTAACGAATCATATGAAGCAACAGGGTGATGATATAGAAAGGAATAAAAAAGGAAATGGATTTTATCATATTAGCAGTATTAGCTGGCTATTCTGGGTTTGTTTTGTATAAGAGATATAAACAGATAAAAAGTGGAGAATATTGTGGTGGAAACTGTTGTGGTTGTGGGAAGAAATGTAAAAAGTAGAAATATTTGTCTTTTTCTTTTTTTTGTGATAAACTAAAAACATAAATTATAGAAAGGAATTATACGGAATCCTATGGCAATTTATTTTAATGAATCTACAAGACAATTTATTCTACAGACAGATTCTTCTAGCTATCAGATGCAGATAGGAAAGTTTGGATATCTTTTTCACCTTTATTATGGAAAAAGGGTGGAAGAAATGGACTTATCTTATCTTTTAAGGGAAGTGGGACGTGCTTTTTCAGGAAATCCTTATGAGGCTGGAATGGATCGCAATTTTTCTCTAGATGTTCTTCCGCAGGAATATAGTACTTTTGGAAATGGAGATTATCGAACGAGTGCGCTTATGGTGAGGAATGTAGATGGAAGTATGGAAACAGACCTTCGCTATCAATCGCATAGAATTTATAAGGGAAAAGAGAAGTTACAAGGTCTGCCAGCTACTTATGGAGAAGAAACAGAAGTGGAAACTCTAGTGATTACTTTAGAAGATAAGGTGAATGGATTACAAGTGGATTTGAGCTATTCGGTATTTGAAAAGTATGATGCTATTATAAGAAGTACAAAGCTTATCAATACTTCTGAAGAGTCTTTGACATTAGAAAGAGCACTCACAATGTGTATGGATTATTCTTGTCCAGATAAAATGGATATTGTCACTTTTTATGGAAGACATATTATGGAACGTCAATTAGAAAGAACACCTTTGCGTCATGGAAAGATTTCGGTGGGAAGTGTGAGAGGGTGTTCCAGCCATCATTATAATCCTATGGTAATTCTTTGTGATCGTGATACTGGGGAGGATTATGGAGCTTGTTATGGATTTTCTTTTGTCTATAGTGGGAACTTTTTGGCAGAGACGGAATTAGATCAATCAGAACAGGTGCGTTTTGTGATGGGAATCGCAGATGAAAATTTTTCTTTTGCTTTAAAAAAGGGGGAGAGTTTTCAGACTCCAGAAGTAATCGGTATTTATAGTGGTGAGGGATTTCATAAGCTTTCTTCTTGTTATCATCACTTATATCGAAAACATTTAATCCGCGGAAAATATAGGGATATTTGCCGACCTATTTTAATTAATAATTGGGAAGCGACGTATTTTGATTTTGATGATGAGAAGTTGATAGGGATAGCAAAGGAAGCTTCTAAATTAGGAGTAGAACTTTTTGTGATGGACGATGGCTGGTTTGGAAAACGGAATGATGATTTGGCAGGACTTGGAGATTGGATTGTGAATACAGAAAAAATAAAGTGTGGTCTGTCAAAATTATGTGAGAGTATCAATCACTTAGGAATGAAATTTGGCATCTGGTTTGAGCCAGAAATGGTAAATGAAGACAGTGATTTATATCGCGCGCATCCAGATTGGTGTTTAAAGACACCTAGCAGAATGGGAAATCGCAGCCGCTATCAATTTGTATTAGATATGTCGAGAAAAGAAGTGATTGATTATTTATATGAAAGAATTTGTGCCATTTTAAAAAGTGCTAATATTGAATATGTGAAATGGGATATGAATCGACACTTGGCAAATGTATATTCTAGAGCGCTTCCGCCAGAAAGGCAGGGAGAGGTGTATCATCGATATGTACTCGGACTCTATGAACTTTTAGAGAGAATCGTTACAGAGTTTCCAGATGTCTTATTAGAGGGCTGTTCTGGTGGTGGTGGAAGATTTGATGCTGGTATGCTCTATTATACGCCTCAGATTTGGTGTAGTGATAATACAGATGCGATTGATCGGTTAAAGATTCAATATGGGACATCTTTTGGTTATCCTGTGAATACGATGGGAGCACATGTTTCTGCATGTCCGAATCACCAAAATGGCAGGATCACTCCGCTGTCCACAAGGGGAGTGGTGGCTATGGCAGGCACTTTTGGGTATGAACTAGATATCAGCAAAATGACAGAAGAAGAAAAGGGAATCGTAAAAGAACAGGTAGAAACTTTTAAAGCGTATGCAGATTTAATCGCACAGGGAGAGTATTATCGCTTGAGTAATGCGATGGAGGAAAATGTTTTTTATGTTGCATGGGAATTTGTGAAAGAGGATAAAACAGAGGCATTACTTTCCTATGTGCAGATTCACCCACAGACAAATTTGCTTTATGTTAGAATACGGTGGAAAGGGCTAGATCCAAAGAAAAATTATAAAGTGGAAAAAGAAGTATATAGTGGGGAAGTGCTGATGAATATAGGATATTTGCTTCCAGTTTTACAAGGGGACTATCGTTCTTTACAAATACATATTCAAGAACAGATTTAATATTTGACGTATGCAGTTAGAAGATTGTTTTTTGGTGATGGATGTTATGTAGATAGAATATGAGTTGATGTGATTAGGTGTGTTAATGTATAGAAAAGGGAGGGATATGAGAGAATTAACAAATCATTATCGTATTATTATAAATTCTATTCCTGTAGAAGATAAGAATGGAAATATTACGATAGGAATTTATTCCTATAATGATAATACTCAGAAAATATTGAAATATAATGGGGATACTATATCTTATGATATAAAAAAAGATGGTTTATATAGCATATATGCTATCATAGAAAATGATAATAAAGAAGAAAAAGTGGATCTTATCCCTTATATTATAATTGAAACTTGTTATACTATTGATTAATTTCATAATATTTTATAATAATAGTAGGTGGAGTGAAAGGAAAAGGTTTTGACCAAAGGTTCGCACAGGAACGCACCTATTCCAACGAAACCGCGCTTTCGCTCCGTTCCAGACGTAATGGTACTAAATT
>CANRVK010000192.1 GCA_947643285.1 uncultured Eubacteriaceae bacterium | reverse complement strand
GAAGCAATAACCAAATGGAGGTATTAAAATGAGCGTAATTTCAATGAAACAGTTATTAGAAGCAGGTGTACATTTCGGACACCAGACAAGAAGATGGAATCCTAAGATGGCTCCTTATATTTATACAGAAAGAAATGGTATTTATATCATCGATCTGCAGAAGTCTGTAGGGAAAGTAGATGAAGCTTATAAGGCTATCTCTGATATCGCTTCTGAAGGCGGTACAATTCTTTTTGTCGGAACGAAAAAGCAGGCTCAGGATGCGATTAAATCTGAAGCAGAGCGCTGTAATATGTATTATGTAAATGAGAGATGGTTAGGCGGAATGCTCACTAATTTTAAGACGATTAAGAGCAGAATCGCTAGATTAAAAGAGATTGAAATGATGTCCGAAGATGGAACTTTTGATGTTCTTCCTAAGAAGGAAGTTATAGAATTAAAGAAAGAATGGGAAAAATTAGAAAAGAATCTCGGTGGAATTAAGGAAATGAAAGAACTTCCAGATGCGATTTTTGTGGTTGATCCCAAAAAAGAAAGAATCTGTATTCAAGAAGCTCATACTTTAGGAATTCCTTTGATCGGTATAGCAGATACAAATTGTGATCCAGAAGAATTAGATTATGTGATTCCAGGTAATGATGATGCGATCAGAGCTGTGAAATTAATTGTATCTAAAATGGCAGATGCGGTCATTGAAGCAAATCAAGGTGTTATCACAAATGATATCGAAGAAGAATTTGCACAAACAGCAGAAGAAGTGACAGAAGAATAATCATATTTGGAAGGAGATATAAAAATGGCTATTACAGCAGCAATGGTAAAAGAATTACGTGAAATGACAGGTGCAGGTATGGTAGATTGTAAAAATGCGCTTGTAGAAACAGATGGAAATATGGATGCAGCTGTTGATTATTTAAGAGAAAAGGGACTTTTAAAGGCAGGCAAGAAAGCTGGACGTATTGCAGCAGAAGGTATCTGTACAACTTTAGTGAAAGATGATGGAAAGAAAGCCGTTATAGTGGAAGTCAATGCAGAAACTGATTTTGTGGCTAAGAATGAAAAGTTCCAAACTTTTGTAAAAGATGTAGCAGAACAAGCAATCAATACCTCTGCTAATACCATAGAAGAATTTTTAGAAGAGAAATGGGCATTAGACAATACTCTTACAGTAAAAGATGCATTAGCTTCTCAAATCGCGATTATTGGCGAAAATATGAATATCAGAAGATTTAAACAGGTGACAGAAGAGAATGGTCTTGTGATGTCTTATATTCATGCTGGCGGTAAGATTGGCGTATTAGTGGATTTAGAAGCTGATGTGGTAAATGATTCTATCAAAGAAATGGCTAAGAATGTAGCGATGCAGGTTGCAGCAATTAAACCTGTTTATACAAATAGATCAGAAGTAGATCAGAGTTATATTGAAAAAGAAAGAGAAATTTTAACAGCACAAGCTAAGAATGAGAAACCAGATGCAAAAGATAATATTATCGATGGTATGGTGATGGGACGTATCAATAAAGAATTAAAAGAAATTTGTCTGTTAGATCAAGTTTATATAAAAGCAGAAGACGGAAAACAGACCGTTGGAAAATATGTAGAGGAAGTTGCAAAAGCTAATAATGCGAAGATTACCGTAAAAGGTTTCGTGCGTTTTGAAACAGGTGAAGGAATCGAAAAGAAAGAAGAAGACTTTGCTGCTGAAGTTGCAAAACAGATGGGACAGTAAATTTACCTCTATTTATTGTAGTGGACAGTAGAAATTTGGAAAATTAAACAATAGTGATAGGAATTAGTACCCCTACAAATGGCGTGGTTATGCTGTTTGTGGGGGTTTTTGTGTTAATTTGTATTATAAGTGAATTTATGAAAGATAATAGTAGTTGTTATGATAAATGATAGTGTTGATTAATAGCTTAATAAATAAGAGAAGGGAATAGTTATAAAAATGAATATCCGAATTGTGGAAAAAGATGAATATGAAGAGGTTTTACGTCTTGTTATAGATGTATTTATGAAATATGATTATGAAATGGAAAGAGTGACTAATTTTAGAAAAGATGTGTTGGAAAATTCAGAATATCTAGAAAGTTTTACAATATATGGAGCTTATGAAGGGGATATTCTTATAGGAGTATTAGCGATAAAAGATGAAGGTCATCATATAGGATTGTTTTTTGTAGATGCTTCTTATCGTCATCAAGAAGTTGGAATAGAGTTATTTCGGTATGTGTTATATCATGGTTTTAAATGTCCAATAACCGTTCATTCATTACCATATGCAGTTGAATTTTATCATAAACTTGGATTTGTTAATACTGATTCAGAACAAAATGTAGATGGTATTCGATTTACACCTATGAAATTTGAATGTCCCTGTAAAAGGATAAAATGTTCTCGACATAGAGAATGTGTAGAGTGTCAGATACATCACAAGGAAAAAGGAAATTTACCAACATGTGAGCGTTTATGGAAAAAGAATAATAAATAAAAAGATATTGTTTATAAGAGGATATAGACGAAAAATATAGTAATTATGCACAATATTGATTGGAATTATACTTGTAATTTTAAACAAAAATTGAAAAATAAAGAAAAATCATTAGAAAAATAAAAAAAATTTTGTTAAAATATAGAGGAAAGGAAGAAAATCAAAAGATTAAAAACTTTGAAATAGTTTATGGAATTAGTGATAGAAAAGGAGAGATACTAATGTTTAAAAAGGGTGATTATATTATTTATGGAAACAGAGGAGTATGTGAAGTGTCAGATGTTATACTGATGAATATAAATACTATAGAAAAAGATAAGTTATATTATGTACTTCATCCTTATCATCAAAAAGAAAATAAAATTTTTACTTCTGTAGATAATCAAAAAACTATTATGAGGAAGATAGTCACCAAAGAAGAGGCTCTTTTTTTTATAAATCATATCTCAGAGGTAGAGGAATTAGAGATAATGAATGATAAATTAAGAGAAAAAAGTTATAAGGAATGTTTGCTAAAATGTGATAATAGAGAATGGTTAAAAATAATAAAAACGATTTATTCACACCAACAACAGAGAGTATCCAAAGGAAAGAAAATGCCAGTGATAGATGAAATGTATCTTAAGATGGCAGAGGATAACTTATTTTCTGAGTTGTCTATTGCCTTAGAAAAGCCCAAAGAAGAAATCAAGAAGTATATTTTAACAAAATTAGATATTTCTATATTAGTATAAAACGGAAAAGAATTACGATTCAAGGTAAAAAATAACGTAATTCTTTTTTATTTTTATGAAGCAAGGAATATGATATGTTTAGATGAGTATTTGATATTTTTTAAAATCAGTACAATATCTTTTAATTTGTAAGCCTAAATATAAAAAGATGGAGAAATATTATAAAATAATGATAATGTTTTTCTAAAAATAAATATAATATAGAATTTTTTTAGACTTTTTTCATTGAATTTAGAATCAGATTGTTTTATAATAAGAGAAAATCTTTAGTTAAAAGGGGGAAAGTTATGGAAACAGCAGAAAGGAAGTATTTTATAGAAAAAGAGTTTTAGGGAGTATAAAAAATGTAAACTAAGATTGAAATAGGAGAAGGAATTAATAATGGAAAGACTATATAAACCAAATGAAGTAGCGAAAATATTAAATGTTACAGTAAAAACAATACAGAATTGGGATAAAGAAGGGAAAATAAAGGTAGAAAGAAGTCCAAGTAATAGAAGAATGATACCACAATCAGAAGTGGATAGATTGTTGAATAGAGATAGTAAATCAAAAGAAGCACAGGGCATAGCCGTTTATGCGAGAGTATCTGATTATTCTCAGAAAGAAGAGTTAGATAGGCAAGTGGGATATTTGATAGGAAAGATAGATACTAAAAAAAATACCATTCGTGTGATCACTGATATCGATTCTGGAGCAGAAGAGAAAAGAAAAGGGCTGATTGAGTTGAACAAACTGGTAGAAAGTGAAAGTATTTCTAAGGTTTATATTACATATAAAGATAGATTGGCTAGTGTAGGTTATTCTTATTTAGAATTATATTATAAAAATCATGGAGTGGAAATTGAGGTAATAGAGGAAGAAAAAAGTGAAATGAAAAAAGAAGAGATTTTGCAGGAGTGTAAAAGCATTTATATGAAATTATCAGAATTGCTAGATAAAGAACAACAGAAGGCATTAAAAGAGGAATGGAAAAATTTAATATAAAATAACAAGAAATTTTCTATTTTTATAAATAGCGGAATGAAAAGCAAAAACAGTATTCTATGGCAGTGGTGGAGGGAGAAAATCGGCGGTATATCTCCTTTTGACAAGAGGTCAATCTTTATAATCGTAGGATGCTGCCGCACTTTGTGAAATTACTGAGCATAGATTAAAGTAATAAAAAGATAATTAATTTTTGAATTAAAATATTAGGCACTGTAAAAGTTATGTTTACAATGCCTAATATTTTTATAATAAGCTGTTAATAAAGTATGCCCATGTTCCATAAATTTGAGATTCCTATTACGTTTCATAGTGAAATCCAAAAAATGAAATCTTCAGATTTTTGCGAAAAATCGCATTTTTTTGAAGTTTACACTTTGGAAATTGCATTTTTACAATACTACGGTATAATAGAATTATGTGAGGAGATATGTACTATAACTTATCCAGAACACCTAACAGATTTATATAATAGCTACCATATCACTCCAAAAATATTACCCCAAAAGAGCTTGCCAAGAAGATAGGCGTTTTCACTTCTCAGTTAAGTTAAACTGGTGGTGGTGAAATTTATTTGTGGTTGTTCATCTGGAAAATGATAAAGAACACTATAAATAATGATTTGAAATAATAATGATTTGGAGGTATCATAATGAATCCATTGAAAATTGCTTTATTACAGATTGCTCCTTGTAAAATTCTCAGGGAAAATCTCGAAAAAGGCATTAAATATTGTAAAAAAGCTAAAGAAGGGGGTGTAGATATTGTACTGTTTCCTGAAATGTGGAGTAACGGATATAACATTTATGATCGACCGGTCAACGAATGGAAAGCGGAGGCGATTCCTGCTGATGGTGATTTTGTTAATGCATTTGGCAAACTTGCAAAAGAACTCAATATCGCCATTAGTATAACTTTGCTTGAAAAATATGAAAATGCTCCCCGAAACTCATTGATTCTTTTTGACAGATTCGGAAAACAGAAATTTATCTATGCGAAAGTACATACCTGTGATTTTAGCGTGGAACGAAACTTAACGCCGGGTGAAGATTTTTATGTGACTACACTTGATACATCATGTGGTGAGGTTAAAGTCGGAGCTATGATCTGTTATGACAGAGAATTTCCTGAAAGCGCAAGAATTTTAATGCTTAAAGGTGCAGAACTTATTCTTGTTCCTAATGCGTGTCCGATGGAAATCAATCGTCTATCACAACTTCGTGGCAGGGCTTTTGAAAATATGACAGCCATTGCTACCTGTAACTATCCCGAAACAGTACCCGATTGTAATGGTGGTTCGAGTGTTTTTGATGGTGTGGTCTATCTTCCTGAATGTGAAGGTTCTCGAGATTCTTGTATTTTACAAGCAGATGGAGCAGAAGGTATTTATATTGCTGAGATTGATTTGGAGCAGCTTCGCAATTATCGAGAAAATGAAGTACATGGAAACGCATATCGACACCCAGAAAAATATCATATTTTAACTGATACAAAAATCGATAAACCATTTATCAGAGATGACTATCGAAAATAGAGGAGAAAAAATGAATACACCAACACTTGAAACCCAAAAACTTATTTTAAGAAAATTTACGGAAAACGATTTAAAAGCTCTTTATGAAATTTACAGTGATAAAGAAGTTAATACATTCTTACCTTGGTTTCCTTTAAATACAACAGAGGAAGCAAAGATCTTTTATGAAAAGCAATTTTTAAGCAAATATAATCAGAAAATTGCATACAACTACGCAGTTTGTTTAAAAAAAGACAATTTTCCTATTGGATATGTCAATGTCAGTACAGAAGATAGTTATGATTTCGGATATGGATTACGCAAAGAGTTTTGGCATCAAGGAATTATTACAGAAGCCAGCAAAGCAGTTGTTGAGCAATTAAAAAAAGATGGAATTCCATATATCACTGCTACGCATGATATTAATAATCCACGAAGTGGCGAAGTAATGAAAAGATTAGGAATGAAATATCAATATTCATATGAAGAACAATGGCAGCCCAAAGACATATTAGTTACCTTTCGTATGTATCAATTAAACCTTGACGGACAGAAAGATAGAGTTTATAAAAAATACTGGGATAATTCTAATGTTCATTTTGTAGAAACAGATATATAATCCTTAATTTATGGAGTATCGTAATGCTATATTTTATCCGACTTTCAGTTGGATTGTCGTTTGAAATTTTGGTTGGATATTATTTCTAGTATATTATCAGATTAAAATATAGTAAAATAGAGGCAGAAAAAAAGGAGGGAAAAAGAAAACTAACGATAAAAAATTAAGAAAAAAGAGATAAAAGAAGAAAGGATGAACTATTTGAAAAAAAAGAATT
>CANRVK010000191.1 GCA_947643285.1 uncultured Eubacteriaceae bacterium | reverse complement strand
AATTATGAATTATTTCGGTAATTTCAATTTCAGTTTATTTGCGGCAAAAATTATCAATCGATTTGGAACTGCTAAAATTACGGCTATTAGTACAGTAATGACAGCGGCTGCTCTCTTCGGTTTTTCCTGTTCTAGAAGTTTATTCTGGCTTTGTTTATTTGCTATCCCTCTTGGATTAGGAGCTGGCGCTATTGATTCCGCATTAAATAACTATGTCGCCCTTCACTATAAAGCGATACACATGAATTTTTTACACTGTTTTTATGGAATCGGAGTTTCCCTAAGCCCTTATCTGATGTCTTTCGCACTTTCTCATGATGCAAATTGGCGTGGGGGATATCGAATCGTATTCTATCTTCAATTTATCATTGCTCTGATAACTATATTTTCATTGCCTTTATGGAATAAAATAAAAAATTCTTCTTCAGAAAGAGAGCAAGAAACTCCCCGTACTGTCAGCGTTTTTGACCTTTTAAAAATGCCAGCCATTCGCTCGGTTTGTTGTGTATTTATTGGGTCTTGCGCGATTGAATATACCAGTGGAATATGGGGTGCTACTTTTCTTGTTCGTACAAAAGGAATAGATGTAAATTATGCTGCGAAAATGATCACTTTTTATTATATAGGAATAGCTTTAGGGCGATTCTTATCTGGAGTACTTGCCAATAAATTAACAAGATGGCAGTTAGTAAGAAACGGTCAATGTATTATGGCTGTTGCAATTCTATTATTACTTTTTCCATTACCACCGATAATTTCTGCGATCTCATTGTTTATGATAGGTATGGGAAATGCTCCGATTTTTCCAAATATGCTCCATCTCACACCCCAAAATTTTGGAAAAGATATTTCACAATCTGTGATAGGAATAGAAATGGCAGCATCTTATACAGGAATTATGCTCGCTCCTGCATTTTTTGGACTTATTGCTCAAAATATTTCTATTGTTCTTTTTTCCTATTATCTTTTGATCATGTTTCTCATTATGATTGGAGCAACATGGATATTGAAACAAAAATTAAAAATAGCTGGAAAATATAGTATTCATCAAGGAAAAATAGAAAAATAATCTTGCGATAGAAAGAAAGATAGGGTATACTATTATAAGAGAGTTACAAAGGAGGAAAAAAATGATTAAGAATGAGGAGTATAAGGATAGTGTCTTTCGCACTATTTTTAATAATAAGCAGAGGGCGTTAGAATTATATAATATTTTATATGAAACAGATTATGATAATCCAGAATTGGTGGAACTTATCACATTAGAAGATGTTTTATTTACTCCTAGAAAAAATGATTTGGCGTTTTTGGTGGAAGATAAATTTATTATTGTCATGGAACATCAATCCACCATTAACGAAAATATGCCGATACGCTTACTCTTATATATTGCTCGCTTATATGAGAAGATTCTCGCATCGGAAAATATTTATCGAAGAAAACAAATTTCTTTACCTACTCCAGAGTTTATTGTACTTTATAATGGAGAAGATAATCTATGTATTCATAGAAAAAAAGTGACGGAAAAGGTATTAAAGCTATCCGATGCGTTTAAAGAAAAATTAGAAGATATTCCATTAGAATTAATCGTAAAAGTGATAGATATTCGTTATTCTTCCCAACATAAGATACTAGAACAAAGAAGTATTTTAAAGGAATATAGTGAATTTGTAGAGGTAGTGTATGAGGAACAAAAGAGAGAAGAAGAAAAAGAGAAAGCATTTGAGAAAGCAATAAAAAAGTGTATAGAAAGAAATATTTTAAAGGAATTTTTAGAGAGAAACAGTTCGGAGGTGTTGAATATGTTAACATTAGAATATAATGAAGAAGTTGCGAAGAGAATAGAACGGGAAGAAGCTAGAGAAGAAGGATTAGAAGAGGGATTAGAAGAAGGACTAAAGGAAGGATTAAAAGAAGGATTAAAAAAGGGATTAAAAAAGGGATTAAAAGAGGGAAGAATAAAAGAAAGAGAAGAAGTCGCTATGCAGATGATTTCTATAGGAATGAATGATAAACAGATTCAACAGTGTACAAAGCTTTCCTTAGATAAAATCCAATCTTTGAGAAAAACGGTTAAATAATCAATCATCTTTTTTAGAAATTATAAAATCTATAGTTTTATTTATGTTAAAGTTCAGGCTACCTGAAAGTCAAAGGGTCGCTACGGCAAGGAAGTATTCCAGCGAAGCCGCGCTTTCGCTCCGTTCCAGACGTAATGGTACTAAATTCGCAAATCCCGCTTCCTGCGGGCTTGCTTATTAAGTACCAATGTCTTCCAAGGGGCTTCTTTTGGAATACTTCCTTGCCTTCGCTAATTGGTTGGCTATTCTACTTTTTGAAAAAAAGAGTTTCACGATAACAAGAACAAAAAGGGAAAACTGTAACTTATTTCATTTTCTTTTATAAAGATTGAAAAACCTCTATAATGCATTTTTTACATAGCCTGCGATATTATCAGCATGATCCGAGATACGTTCTAAGTTGCTGATAGCATCTAAAAAAATCACTCCTGCCTCAATATTACATTCTCCATTTGCTAAGCGTGTGATATGCTTTTCTCTAAAATCTTCTTCTAAGTTATCCACTATCTCTTCAAAGCGAAATGCTGCCCGGATAAATTCTGGCTTTTCTTCTCTTCTGGCATCTAAAGCATTTTGTACAGCACTTGACACATATCGATAAATTTCCTTTATATCTTTTGTTGCCTCTTCTGAAAAATGAATTCCATGTTTTATTTTATTTTCTGCTAACTCTGCCAAATTTTCTGCATGATCCCCTATTCGCTCTAAATCACTCACAGTATTCATATAGTCCTTTACTAAATCATATTCTTTTTCATCTAAGGAACAATTATTGATTTTTACTAAATATTCTGTCAATATTTTTTCAAACTCATTGATCACTTCTTCTTTTTCTAATACCTCTGCTACAGCCTCTCTTTCATTTTCTAAAATAGCCTTTATCGCTTTATTCGCATTTTCCAATGTGATCTCCCCCATATACAAAATTTCTTTCTGCACTACAGATAAAGCAAAAGGAGGAGTTTCTAAAATACGGTCATCTAAATTATCCTTTAACACTGTAATCTCTGTCTTTTGTGTATCTTCTTTTTCTTTTATTATAATGCCAGATAATTTTACAAGTTGATTCGCAAACGGAAAAAGTAACAATGTATTTGTCACATTAAAAATCGTATGGAAAATAGAAATCTGCACTGTACTGATTGAAGAATCCGCTAAACTTCCATTAAACCAAAATAAAAGATACATCAATATTCCAAACAATACTGTTCCACATACATTAAATAATAAATGAATCACAGCCGCTCTCTTTGCTGTTCGATGTGCTCCTGTACTAGAAATCAAAGCTGTCACACAAGTACCAATGTTCTGTCCTAACGTAATAAAAATCGCAGATCGGAAATTCACAATTCCATTTAATGCTAGAGTCTGTAAAATTCCTACAGAAGCCGAAGAACTTTGGATAATTGCTGTCACAACTGCACCTGTCAAAATTCCGAGAATAGGATTTTTCCCTAATATATGGAAAGCATCTTTAAATATCTGTGCCTCTCGATAAGGAGTGATCGCATCGGACATAAAGCTTAAACCGATAAATAAAAGCCCTAAACCGATAAAAATCTCTCCCACTTCTTTTTTCTTATTATTCTTTATAAATACAAATAAAATCACTCCAATAAAAACTAAAACCGGAGCAAAAAATTCTGGTTTCAACACTTTTCCCCACTCACTCATAGATACAATCCAGCTAGTAATCGTAGTTCCAATATTCGCTCCCATGATCACACCAACTGCTTGTGTTAAATTCATAATCCCTGCATTTACAAAGCCTACAATCATAACTGTTGTTGCAGAACTACTCTGTATGATAGCAGTGATAATCGCTCCCATCAACACTCCTAAAAATCGATTTCCTGTGAGGACTCCCATTAAATGTTTCATCTTTCCGCCTGCATACTGTTGAAGACCTTTTGCCATAGCGTCCATTCCAAATAAAAACATTCCCAGACCGCCTAGAAATAAAAATACCATTTCTACATCCGTAAGTGACATCTCTTTTCTCTCCATTTCTTATAGTTTCACATAGTCTTTATTCTTTACAAATCTTTTATAATTATAATAATCTTTCTTTTTTTCACAAATAACTTCTCATATAGTTTTTGTAAAATCTATGTAAAATATGTTTATTTTCTAATTTTTTATCTATATCTTTTACTATTATTTTAGAATAAAAAAGACCTTAAGATAAAACATATTTTTATAAATGTGAGCTTAAGAAACAGAATTACTGAAGTATAGAAACATTAAAAAAAGTAAATTTATAGATGTTTGTAAGAAATGAGAACACTTTGATAAAAGGTTCGCATAGACCAGAAAGGTTTCCAACGAAGCCACGCTCTCGCTCCGTTCCAGACGTAATGGATACTAAATTCGCAGCCCCTAACAGGACTGCTCATTAAGTACCAACGTCTTCCAAGGGGCTTCTTTTGGAAATCCTTTCTGGTCTGTGCTAGTTTGTTGGCTTTTCTAAAAAAACTACAATTCAGATGTAAAAATTAAAAATTTATTATGAATAAACTCTTTTATTTTATATTCTTATTGGAAGTGTGCTTGTTTTCCGCTGAAGAGCCAAGAAATCAGCACTTGATAGAAATATATTTAGACAGACCCTTGGAAGACGTCGGCACTTAATGAGCAGTTTCGCAAGAAGCGAAACCGCGAATTTAGTACCGCTACGTCTGGAACGGAGCGAGAGCGCGTCTGGCAAAAGATAGTATCTATCCAGCGTGACCCTATCGCAACTTTTCTCCCTTTTCAGTTTTTAAGTATATTTCCTGTACCATTCACATAATTTATATTAAAGACTAAGGGGGTTATATTTATGAGTGCCAAAACAAAAATCGTTGTACTGCAAATGAAAGAAGTCATTTACACTGCTATTTTTGCTGTTTTAGGTGTATTGCTTATTATACTTTTTATCTATATGTTTCTTCCAAAAGACAAATCCGAACTATCTAATGTAACAGAAACAACTGATACTGCTTCTAAATATGTAGCTGGTGTCTATTCCTCTTCTATTGTTTTTCATGATCAAGCTTTAGAAATAGAAGTTTTGGTAGATGAAAATCATATTAATTCTGTACGCCTGACAAATTTAAGTGAAACTGTGACTACCATGTACCCTCTTATCCAGCCAACTTTAGAAGATTTGGCAGCGCAACTAATCCAAACCCAATCCCTCGATGCGCTTACATATTCAGAAGAAAATCAATATACTTCTCAGGTATTAATAGAAGCTCTTCGCCTCACTCTAAATAAAGCTGCGATAAAACAAGAAAAAACCAATTTAGAGTAACATATGATTAGAAAGCATATAGAATATTTTTCAATATTGTTGATATGCTTTCTAATTTTTTCTCTCTTTTCATTAAAATACTCTCAAATGATTAAAAGTTTTCCACTTCTTCTAACCACTTTTTAGAAACTGCGTCGCTTGGCATTCTCAAATCTCCTCTTGGAGAAACTGCTACCGATCCTACTTTCGGTCCATCGGGAAGACAGGAACGCTTAAATTGCTGTGAGAAAAATCTCTGATAAAAAGTTTTTAGCCACTTTTTTATAGTTTCTCTTTCATATTTTCCATCAAATGCCTGCTCCGCCATTTTTAATATCTTCTGTGGGTGATATCCAAATCTCAAAATATAATACAAATAAAAATCATGCAATTCATATGGTCCTACGATATCTTCTGTCTTTTGTGAAATCTTTCCATCTTCAGGAGGAAGCAGTTCTGGACTCACAGGGGTATCTAAAATATCTAACAAAATCTTTTCTAATGCTTCTACCCTACAAATATCTGCATAATATTTCACCAGATGCCGCACTAATGTTTTGGGCACAGAAGCATTTACTCCATACATGGACATATGATCCCCATTATAAGTTGCCCATCCAAGCGCTAATTCTGACATATCCCCTGTTCCAATCACCATGCCATTTTGTTTATTCGCGATATCCATTAAAACTTGTGTTCTCTCTCTCGCCTGTGCATTTTCATATGTGACATCGTGTATCTTAACATCTTGTTCAATATCTTTAAAATGCAATAGTACAGCTTCTTTTAAAGGCACTTCTTTACATGTCACTTGTAATATCTTCGCTAACATCACCGCATTTTGATAAGTTCTATCTGTTGTCCCAAAACATGGCATCGTGACTGCTGTAATCTGTTCTCTTTTCATTCCTAATAGATCAAATGCTCTCACGGTCACTAAAAGCGCTAACGTGGAATCTAATCCCCCTGAAATCCCAACCACTGCATTTTGGCAATTTGTGTGTTCTAAGCGTTTCTTTAATCCCATCGCTTGAATGGAGAGAATTTCTTCACATCTTTTTTCTCTTTCTTCTTTTTTATTTGGCACAAATGGCATCGGTTCTATTTGTCTTAATAGTTCTCTCTCTTCTGTATTTTTCATACAAAACGGAACAATAAGATAATCCTTCTGTTTTCTTGGTTCAAACGTACTCTGTTTTCTTCTCTCACAGCG
>CANRVK010000190.1 GCA_947643285.1 uncultured Eubacteriaceae bacterium | reverse complement strand
GAATTTAGTACCATTACGTCTGGAACGGAGCGAGAGCGCGGCTTCGTTGGAATACTTCCTTGCCGCAGCGACCCTCTATCAAAAATCCCCCACCACCTCCATAACAAAACTTGCCCTAAATAATAATAATTTCTTTCCTAATTATTTACAATTTATTCAAACTATAGACACGAAATCATCACAATTCCGATTTATATTAAAATCATAAATCGAAGCTGATAACACTCTGAGCGCTCAAGTTATCAGCTCCAACTAAAAATTATCTTTTATTAGAAGTTCATATAAATATTTTTCCTGTTCTTTTTATAATATGAAAAAGAAACTATTACAAACTAGATATTATATTTTATATCTGCCTTGTAATAGTTTCTTTTATGCTCTCTCTATAAAATCCAAAAAGCCTCTAACATTCTCAATCAGTAAGAATAATAAAGGCTTTTTTTAGTTATTCCATAAAATCTAATGGATCTACAGGTTCTGTTCCATTTAATAATTCTAAATATAAATTACTTCCTTCCACTACATAATATTTTGTGGGTTCGCTGATATATCCGAGCAGTTGTCCTTTTTCTACACTATCGCCTTCTGCCACTTCTAATGCTTTTAATTGTCCATAGACTAACTGATAATCATTTCCCAGAGTCATCACAACATAATCTCCAATTTCTTCATTAGAAGAAATCTCTGTTACAATTCCATCTGTCGCCGCTACTACAGGAGTATTTACTTCTCCCTGTATTAAAATAGCAGGATTATATTTATATTGTTTTAATGTAGAAAAATATACGGTAGCATTCATGCTGTAATCTAAAATTACATTGCCTTCTATCGGCCATTTCAGCTTAGAATCTTCATTAAAATTAAGCTGTAGTGCTGGCCCGTCTACTGCTTCTGTGGCAACACTTTCCTGTGCTACTCCTACCGTTTCTTCGGTTGATTCTGTAATAGGTTCATCTGTTGCATCCATGAGATTGCTTTCAAAATATCCACTTTCTCCTTCTGCTAATAAGGCATCTCCTATTCCTGCAGTTTCATCTGCCGCAACTTGCATACTTTCTGATGGTGTTTCTTGTGTCTGTGTTTCCATCGCATTTGTTACCGTTGTTGTTTCTAATTCTTTTGTGCTCTCTTCTCTATCCACAAATAATTGATTGTTTTCCGGTTTTTCCTCCTTTGTAAAATTAATTGCTGCTATGCCTGCTACACATAAGATTGACACTAACAACAATATTAAAAAAGCTTTTTCCTTTAAAATAGTAGAAAGTTTCTTTTTTTTCACGTCTATCACCTCGATTATAGTCTAACCGAAGTTTTATTCCTTATTCATGGGAAAGCACAATATTTGTGTAATATTTCTCTAAAATCCACTTGTAATTTTTTCCTTCCATCGCATATACATTTGCTCCATATAGACTGACACCATAGCCATGTCCTATCCCTTTTATGATGAGCCGAAGCTTTCCATTATATTCTTCTAAGAAAAAGGCGGTTGACTTTAAATGAAATGCCTGTTCAAATTCTTCTGCCTCTATAGTCTTTTCTCCAATCTGAATCTGTTTTACATAAAGTTCCCCTTCTGGAATAAAAACAACTTTATTTTTTATCGCCTCTACACTATAAGGCTCTGAATCTTCCCATGTTATCCCCCAAGTATCTTCTATCACCTTCCAAAATTCCTCTGCTGTATAACTGATTAAAGTGAGATATCCTTCCGCTTCTATATCCACTTCACTCTCTACAGACTGTAAGTAGGCAACCCCCTCCTTTGTATTTGTCTTTCCTGCGCTGACATCATGAAAATATGCTTCAATAGGTTTTTCTTCGTATGTGATAATCTCTCCCGATGTGCTGTTCACCGCCTGTTTCATTCTCTTATAATTTTCTGAAAAATTTTCTCCCCATGTCTGTTCCATTTCTGCAACAGTGAGGCGGCTGAGCATTAGTTCTTCTTCCTCTATTTCTGTTTCCGTTCCCAGTTTTTTCATAAGATATGTGCGAAATATCACTGCCATCACTTTATAAGTTTCATCTTCACATTCTTCAGATAAATAAGCAGCAATCGCTCCAATTAAATAAGATTCGGTATCTATTTTCTCTATCTGACCTGTATTATCCTGACAGAGAATATAAGTATCTGCTTTTACCAGATCCTTTTGTGTCACTTTTTTATCTCCATTCATAAAAAATGTGATAAAACAGGGGATTAATACCATAAAAGCCCCGATTCCAAATCCTTTTATTATGTTATTCTTCATCAGATTCCCCCTTTATTTCAACACTTCATGAATGAGAACTGCTAAAGGTTCCATTGCGTTTTTGGCTTCTTGTACCGTGTTTGTCTGTGCTCCTACTTCTATTAACATAGATTTTGGACGATAATGTAAATTATAGCGGTATGCCTTTATCATAATTCTTCTGGCGAAATCTGGATAATATGCTTTTGATTTTAATTGTAATTGAAGACTCAGTGATAAATTTTCTTGTATGTAAGGATTATATAGATAACTTATACTTCCTTGTAATGTAGTTTTACTGATTCCATTGACAAACATAATTTGAGCCGTGGGCTTTCCATTGACTTCTGTCACAAGATGCACGCCCTCATTCACGCCATCTCTATGCATATCAATGACCAATTCTATACTGGGATTCGCTTCTAGAATCGCAGATATCCCTTCTTCTGCATAAGTATAAGCTTTATTTTTATCCATTGTTCCATTTTTGATATCATAGGGAGTAGTATCGTGAATCACCTGATAACCAAATTGCTGTGTCAGAATCTGCGCTAGATAATCTCCCACACCTGTAATTAAATCTGCATCATTTCCGGGGACAGAATCGATAAATTCTTCCTGAGAATGAGTGTGATAAATTAATATTTGTGGTTTATCATTCGTAGTTTTCATTGTCATATCCATTCCTAATAAACGCTCTGCATTCAATTCTTCCCCTGTGATAGTGGTAATTTCACTGACAGAATAAAATGTTCTGATTAAAAAATCATAATCACTTAATTTTGCAATTGAATATTCTGTTCCTATCACTTGTGGGTGAAAAATATCTATGGTATTTCCAGATACCTCTAAATCTTGTGTTTCTGGCACGTTTTCTATATTCTGTGTTGTATCCGTTGATGTATTTTCAGCGACTTGTACAGTTTCTGTCTGTGTTTCTTCCTGACTATTTTTTATAATCTCATTTTTATTTTCTTCTTCCATTCCTTCTATTAATTCCTGTATAGCTTGGGCATTTTTTGTATCTTCTAAATACTCTCGATAGATGGGATCTTCTCGATTCTTTATCACTGCGTTTTGTGTTTTTAAATACTGCCCTACTGGAATAGCAGCAGATGTCAAACTCCATATCCATTCCTCTAAAGTATCCTTCTTATTTTCTTCGATTAAATATTGTGCTGTCGGAGAATAGGTGCGAAGAAACACAATTCCGACAGCATATTCTACCCTTTCTATGGCTTTCTCTATTCCCTCTTTAAAACGGCTTCCTGACGGAAGTGATAAGGTACGCAGTAAAATATTGCATCCTAGAAACACAATAGTCACCCATGCGATTCCGTTCAATGCTTTCTTAATCCACCTTCTTTTCTTCATAAGAAACACCCTTTCGCTCTATTCATTATATTCAAAAGGGTGATGTTTCATTACGAAAAAGCAATATTAATTGCCTCTGAAATAGTAAAGCTGATTCTTTTTATGGTTTCGTCAATATCCTTTGGAGTTACAAACATTGTGCGCAAATGATCATCTAACAATTCCAAAATGAGCTGCCGCTTTTCCTCTGGATTAAATTCTGATAGTCCTCCACTCACCATGCGGAGTTTTTCGGATTGTTCCATCGCTAAAATTAAATTCTCCATAGTATCACTTACAATCGTCGCTGCGTCTACTACTGTTGGAACTCCTATTGTTATTATATTGCAAGAACAAATCCCCTTCTTCTTTCGTCGCCGCGATTTCTGTATTTTTTAATTCCATTTCCCGTATAAGACTTATGCTTTCAATATATTTCATAATATCAAAAGCGATCTCAACCTTCACTTCTGTCCCATTTAAAGTAACCTCACTCACAATAGCCCTTATCATCTGTCGTTTTATTTCTGTCGTCGCGTGTTCAAAGTACAATTCCCAATTATTTAATAAATCCTGAAGTTTTAACACATCAACTTCTTCTGCACTTTCACATTTCACCATATTTTCTAATTCTGCATAGGCTTTCGTCGCCTTTTCTAATTCCTCTACTGCCTTTTCATACAATTCGGTAAGCTGTTTTTGATTGAAAGCTGTCTTTTCTCCCATGAGAATTTTCATGAGTTCCAGATTAGAATTTTCTTTTATTTTTATCCAACGATCCACTTCTAATTTTGCTGCTTCTAACTTTTCTGAAATATTTTTTGTCGCTTCTACTGTTTTTTTCTTTATTTCATCTAAAATACCTGATGTGATCATATTTTTAATATAGGACTGAATCGTATTTATCACGATTTCTTCTAATTCTTTTGCTTTGTATGCTCCTTTTTGTGCTCCACACTCTGCCACACCTGATTTTAATCTTTTCAGACACCGATAGATGCCATAAGGTTCTCCTTTTTTGGTTCTCTTATGATCCAGCCAATTTGAGGACGAACTATAGGTCATATTAGAACCACACTCACATTTTAAGATTCCCACCAACAGCCCTTTTCCTGTTCTTGATCTGCTCGGCGTTTTTCTTCCAAATAAATTGTCTGAGTTCACCCTTGATTTCTTTATCCTTTGCGCTTTCTCCCAAACTTCCTGTCCAACGATATCATATTCTTTCCAATATCTGTCGCTGACTAGCTCTTCCCCCTCTTTCGTATATTTTTGATATGCGCCAAATTCTCCTTCTGTTGTATGTGATTTTCCATATGATAAATATCCTTTATATATAGTATTTCTGAGTATTCGTCTAATATTTTCTGTTTTCCATTCATTCCCCCTTTTGGTTTTTTTTCACTGTTCATTTAAAATTACAGCAATTTTTAAAATGCCATATCCATATACTGTATACATAGAATAAATGGACTTTACAATTTCTGCTTCTTCTGGAACAATTTGCAGCATATTCGATATATCAGAATGATTGATATAACCAAATGGGGGATTTCCGCCTGTCCAATATCCCTCTTTGTGTATTAACATCATGGCATCTGTCACCCTTATTTTGGTATCCACGGAGGATTTTTTTGCAGACCAAAATTCAATAAAGTTCATGATCTCATCTGCGTCACCATTATTTGTAAATTCTCTGTTCTTATCTACCACCCAAATTCTGCAAAACTTCAAGAATTTTATCGCATGATTAAGGCTTTCCACAGAACGCCTTCCGAATCTATCCAATTTATAGATCACCAAAATATCAAAAAGCCCTGCTTTCGCATCTTCAAATGCTTGATTTAGTCCCTTTCTTTTGGAAACATGAGTATGAAACCCTGATACACCAGCTTCTACATATTCTAAATCTGTCATTACCCAATAGATCCCTTTATCCTTTTCAGGCTGACTGTCGATAAACTGTTTAATCATTTCTTTTTGTAAAGGTAAATCATTATCAATCATGATTTCTCTGGAAGCTGCTTTTTTTGATTGAGCTGCTTTTTTCGCCTTTCCCCGATTCGTCTGTTTATTTGTACTCCCCCTTGTAAAGGTCGCAACTCTCAATTCCTGCATATCATATACCTCCTTATGGAATACAACTGTATTGTTATTACAAGTATAATGCGAAGTTTCTCTATGGTCAATTGCTTGTTTTTTCTGGATTTTTTGCTTTTTTATCCGAATAATAGCTGACAGCCGCTGTAACAAAGGCTTGTTGGAATTGCTTTAGTCTATCTTTTTTCTCGCTGTCAGATACTTCCTTTTCTTTATAAACAACTTTCACCTTATATTCCATTCTTTTCATCTCCTTTTCTATCAAAATTCTCATATCATTTCACATCATCTAGCATTTGTGAATGATAAGTTTTTATTCAGATTTTTACAATAAATAAATTTATCATTGTTTAGGTACATAGAGATCAAAGCTTCATAAATAAATTCTTTCGTATGTCATAGGCGCAAACCCATTACCTTTCGGTGATGGGTAGTTGACACAGAGAAAATATACTTTAAATGAAATCGTAATTCTCCCTTATGAAAGGCTATGTGCATACTAAATTCTGAACACATAACCTTACAGAATTGCTCATGAAGTGCCGACGTCTTCTGAAGGACTTCCTTTGAAATAGCTTTTTGTCTTTGTTAATTGTTTTTCTAGAAAATTATTTGTTTGTGTTTACATCTAATATGATGTATAACAGAATAAAATACAAAAGAAAGAAAAAGGAATTATTTTGTAGATAGTGTTTTAAAATTTTAAAAAATACGGTTTTTGACAACTTAATTTAATATGTAATTGAGGAAGCCAAAAGGGGACGCTCCGGCAAGGACGTATTCCAACGAAGCCGCGCTTTCGCTCCGTTCCAGACGTAGCGGTACTAAATTCGCCGTTCCGCTTCTTGCGGAACTGCTTATTAAGTGCCGACGTCTTCCAAGGGGCTTCTTATGGAATACGT
>CANRVK010000189.1 GCA_947643285.1 uncultured Eubacteriaceae bacterium | reverse complement strand
TTAGAATCAAGAGGTGTATTGACGAAAAGACAGGATGAAGAAAGAGCACCATTCTATTTGGAACTTTTAGGAGCAACCGATAAACAGAAATATATAGCAGGAATACCTTATCAAGGAACAGAAACACTCACTACCTTTAAGCAGGCTCAGGATATTTTAATTAATATGACAAATGCTGGTGTAAAAAATATTAAATTAATTTATACTGGTATCGTCAATGAAGGAATGAATCAGCGCTCTGTAGAAAAAGTTTCTCTTGTGTCAGAATTAGGAGGAAAGTCTGCATGGAATTCTTTAGTATTTTATGCTGACAGTATAGGAGCTCAGGTATTCCCTAATATAAAATTACAGACAGCACATACCACAAAAGGTCTTGGCACAGAAGAGGTATCTTATCTTTTAAGCAATGAAAAAGCTGTTTTATATGATTTTGAACCAGTTCAAAGACAGGTTGAAAAAAACGATATATATTTAAAATATATGATCAATCCATCTTATTTGACAGCCTATCTGAACAAATTTAGTAAATCTTATAACTCTTTGGGAGTAAATAATTTAGCTTCTAATGATTTTATGACATTTTTGCCAGATACTTACCGAAAGAACAAACAGGTTTCTCAGACAAATGCCAAGACATATGTACAGACTGGATTGGAAACTATCTCACAGAATAGAAATTTAATGCTTTTTAATCCAATTGATTTAGCATATGGTTATACCAATTATATTGCTGATTTACCTGTGAAGACAAGTGAATTACGTGTATTAGATAATACCATACCTTTTATGCAGATGGTATTAGATGGCTATATCAGTTATTCCTCAACCAATATTAATAAAGATTCCATAGATATCGCAGATGATGTATTACGTGCAATCGAAGGAAAAAGCGCCTTGAAATTCGCCTTTGTTTCCGCAGCACCAGAATCTTTGAATAATACAAAGCAGAATGATCGTTTTGCAACACAATTCTCTGTTTGGCAGTATCAAATTGGAGATTATTACAATCAATATAATAACTTTTATCAAAAAGTAAAAAATGCATCTATTATAAATCATCAAATTTTAGATGATGCAGGACTCACTAGGATTGTGACATATTCTAATGGAGTAAAAGTTTATCTAAACTATGGTCATGAAGAAACTACCATCTCTGGAGTGAAGGTTGCTGCTCAGAGTTTTGTAGTAGAATAGGAGGGATGGTAAAATGAGTGAAAATAGTAAAGCAAAAGTGAAAGGAGAAAAGAAATCTTTCTATTCCAGCTTAGATTTTAAAAAGAGAACAGCCGTATGGGGCGTAATATTTTTAGTCCCATGGTTATTCGGAGCAATTTTCTTCTTTTTAGCGCCGTTAATAAAGACATTCTACTATTCTATCTGTAATATTAATATTGTGGGTACGGGATTTACTTTCCAATATGTTGGGTTAGAGAATTTTAAATATGCGACCGGAGTAGACCCAGATTTCAATAAAGATTTGATAGAAGCATTAACAAATGTAGCGACCAATGTACCGATTCAAATTTTTGTTGCTCTGTTTATTGCTATTTTACTAAATGCGAAGTTTAAAGGAAGAGGATTTTTCCGTGTGATATTTTTCATTCCTCTGATTTTATCAACAGGAATTACAGAAATTGATTTGTCAGAAGTAATCAATACTACAGAAGAAACAACCTCTATTATTAACATCGCTTGGATTACAGAGATAATTACAAATAGTGGTATACCAACTAGCATACTTTCTATTATAACTTCCGCTATTAGCAATATTTTTGACGTAATCACAACTTCAGGTGTGCAGATTCTTATTTTCTTATCTGGTTTACAAGGGATTTCTCCATCACTTTATGAAGTTGCGAAGATTGAAGGATGTAGCGGTTTTGAAAGTTTTTGTAAGATTACATTCCCAATGATATCTCCTATGATTCTAGTTTGTGTAGTCTATAGTATGGCAGACTTATTTGCGGCAGCAGACATATCCGATACCATTTATAAAGTAACATTTACAAGTGGTAAATATGGCTTAGGCGCTTCCATGAGTGTGATTTACTTTATGGTGAGTATAGTATTAATCGGTATTGTAAGCTGGATTATTTCGAAGGGAGTGTTCTATTATGACAACTAAAACAAAAGGGAAAATGCCCGGTATGCAGTTTGTAGAAGATGTAAAGGCTGGAAGAGTCAGTAAGGCAGCTGTAAAACAAAAGGGAAAAGACATACTAGGTCATGTATTCCGTTATGTATTATTAATTAGTCTTGGTTTTGTTATTGTCACTCCTCTTTTAAACCTGTTAAAAGAAGCGGTTACAGCGCATACCGTATTAGGAATGAAAAGTTCTGAGTGGGTGCCGCCGGAAGTATCTTCTGTATCCTTCCAAGTGGCATTTGAGGTATTAGATTATTGGAAAGGGCTTATATTCAGCCTTTTGAATACAGCGATATTGGCTACTTTGCAGACTTTATGTGCTGCACTCGCTGCATATTCCTTTGCCAGAATGAAGTTTAAGGGAAGTGGCATACTTTGGGCAGTTGTAATATTTTCAATTGTTGTGCCCAGCCAGTCTATCATGCTTGCACAGTATATCACATTTAGAAACTTTGATATTTTAGGAATATTTAAATTATTGACTGGAAATCCTATATCCTTGATAGGTTCGGATATTTCGTTATATTTATTAGCAGCTACAGGTATGGGTGTAAAAGGCGGTTTGTTCATCTATATTTTAAGACAGAATTTCCGTCAGCTCCCTATCTCGATTGAAGAGGCAGCATTTGTGGATGGAGCAGGATTTTTAAAGACTTTCTTCTCTATTGTACTGCCAAGTTCTGCAACATCTCTCACCACAGTAGCTGTGCTGAGTTTCTTATGGAACTACGCAGATGTTTATTTCACATCTCTGCTCACTTCATCTTCTAAGAGTTTGGCACTTACATTTAACAGATTACAGTCTAATCTGAGGTGGCCTATTGGGGATGCTATAAAAGTACTTCCAAAAGAAGTAGGTTCTATTATAAATAAGGAATCTCCATTAGTACAATCAGCAGTAGCAGCAGCATGTGCATTATTAGTAGTAGTTCCTCTATTAATTCTCTATTTATTCGTACAAAAACGTTTTGTACAAGGTGTAGAACGTAGTGGTTTAGGTGGAGATTGATGGATAAGGCTATACAGACAGGCTTGTTCTATTATGAGTGAGTGGATTTCTGTAAGTAAAATCTCTTATATTTTAATATGATAAAGCAGTCCCCTGTCTGAAAGGCAGGGGATAAATTGCCAAAGATAAGAATTTAAAAGCATGACTTCTTAAATAGAGCGTAAGTTGTTAGAAGTTAACTATCTTTAGATGAGTGGTAATTCACAGTAAAAATATAAAAGGGCAGAAGGAAAATATAAAATGGAAACAGATAATTTAGAAGAAAAGGATTTGTCCACAGAAGAAAAGGAAGAGATAGAAAAAGAAGAAGAAAAAAAAGTGGAAAATGGAGTGCATAATTATAGTGCAGAAGATGCATATGTATGGTCTACAGATCCATATGTTTTAAAGAAATTAGAATGGTTTCAAGACCAGAAACTCGCTTTGATGATGCATTGGGGACCATATTCCCAATTAGGAGTAGTAGAATCATGGGCGCTCAGTGACGCAGATGCAAATTGGTCTAGGACAGGAATTGACTGGGACGTGAGTGCGGAAGAATTTAAAAAAGAATACTTTGATCTGAATAAGACCTTTAATCCTATCCGTTTTCAACCAGAAAAGTGGGCAGAAGCTGCAGCAGATGCAGGCTTTAAATATGCGATTTTCACAACAAAGCATCATGATGGCTTTTGTATGTGGGATACAGAATTTAGCGATTATAAAATTACAGCAGAAGATTGTCCTTTCCATAGTCATAAATATGCGGACATCTGTGCTCATTTATTTGAATCATTCCGCAAAAAAGGAATCGGAATAGCAGCTTATTTTTCTAAGGCAGATTGGCATATTGACAGTTACTGGAATACAACGAGCAACCGTGGCAATTATCAGTGGCGTGGACCTTCCTATCGACCAGAAGAGAATCCAGAAGAGTGGGAACGCTTTGTAACTTTTACACAGAATCAGATTAAGGAATTAGCTACAAAATATGGACAGATTGATATTATGTGGTTTGATGCAGGGTGGGTTTGCAAGCACTCAGGACAGGATATCCGTTTGGGAGAAGTAATAGAAGAAATCCGTAAATTCCAAAGAGGAATGCTCTGTGCAGACAGAACTATTGGAGGACCTTATGAAAATTATGTCACACCAGAACAATGTGTTCCAGAAAAACCATTGAGTGTGCCGTGGGAAAGCTGTATTACGATGGGAACATCTTTCTCTTTTGGATATGAGGATAGATATAAAACACCTAGAGAAGTGATTTGTCTGCTCACTGATATTGTGGCAAAGGGTGGAAATCTCGCTTTAAACGTAGGACCTCAGCCAGATGGACGTCTTCCTGCCGGAGCACTTCGTACCATGAAAGGAATGGGAGAATGGCTCAGAAAATATGGGGAAGCCATCTATGGAACAAGAGTATGTGCACCTTATAAAAAAGATAATGTGGCGTTTACTAAAAAAGAAGATGTTGTTTATGCAATTCGTACTTATCCAGATGAAACACAACAAGTAGAAGCAGAAATTTTTATTCCTTATACTGGAAAAATAAAAGGTGTATGGTGTTTAAATATGAATGAATCAATCGCATTTCAACAGAGAAAAGATGGAATTGTAGTAACTCTTCCAGAAGAACAGAGAAAAGATACGCCTATTGCACATGTATTTAAGTTAATATAAAAATAAAGAGTGATTATGGTTTCGTCTATTTGAATGTCAAAGGTTCGCTTCCGTAAGGAAGTATTCCAGCGAAGCCACGCTTTCGCTCCGTTCCAGACGTAACGGTACTAAATTCGCAATTCCTAGCGGAACTGCTCATTAAGTACCGACGTCTTCCAAGGGGCTTCTTTTGTAATACTTCCTTACTCACGCTGCTTTATTGGCTTGTCTAATCTGTGAAAAATAAGTTTTGTTTCACGATAACGATAGAAGAAAGATAAGAGCAAAGAAAAATAGAATATAGGAAAGGGAAAGCTAAAATATAGATGAAGTTTATTATGTATTTATATTTTAGTAGTAGGAAACAATGGCAAAAATTATTGGAAATAGTTTATCAAATTTACCTTGGCAGGATAAGCCAGAAAATTATAAGATGCCAGTATGGAGATATACAGAGAATCCGATTATTCAAAGATATCAAACACCGACATCAAATAGTATTTTTAATAGTGCAGTAATTCCTTTTGAAGATGGATTCGCTGGTGTATTCCGCTGTGACAGCTTAGGAGTGAGCATGGATATTTATGCAGGATTCAGTAAAGATGCGATTCATTGGGAAATTAATCATGAGCCTATTAAATTTGTAGGTGATGATCCAGAGATTTTGAAAAGAGAATATCGTTATGACCCTCGTGTTTGTAAGATTGAGGATCGCTATTATGTCACATGGTGTAATGGATATCATGGACCTACGATTGGAATCGCATATACAGAGGATTTTAAAACTTTTGTACAATGTGAAAATGCTTTTTTGCCATATAATAGAAATGGTGTATTGTTCCCCAGAAAGATTAATGGTAAATTCGCGATGTTGAGCAGACCTAGTGATACAGGACATACTCCATTTGGAGATATTTTCTACAGTGAAAGTCCTGATTTGGAATATTGGGGACATCATCGTTATGTGATGGGAACTTATAGAGGTGATGCATCTGCATGGCAGTCCACAAAGATCGGTCCTGGACCTGTTCCAATTGAAACAGATGAAGGATGGTTATTAATTTATCATGGTGTATTAAATACTTGTAATGGATTTGTATATCGTATGGGTTGCGCTCTGTTAGATATTGATCAGCCATGGAAAGTAAAATATAGAAGTAAATTTTATATTTTAGGTCCTACAGAACTTTATGAACAAAATGGAGATGTTCCTAATGTGGTATTCCCTTGTGCTACCTTATCAGATAGTGATACAGGAAGAATTGCGATTTATTATGGATGTGCAGATACTGTAGTAGGAATGGCATTTACTACGGTGGACGAATTAATAAATTGGATGAAAAAAAATCCATTAAATTAGGTTAGAAAATAGTTTGAATTGAATTTTTTGTGAGTTTTCGCTCTGGCGAGAACCTATTCCAACAAAGCCGCGCTTTCGCTCCGTTCCAGACGTAGCGGATATTAAATTCTCTGAACCCAATGGGTTCACCAACGTCTTCCAAGGGGCTTCTTTCGGAATAGGTTCTCGCCAGAGCTAGTTTATTGGCTGTTTTGCAAATAGAAGTTTTTATAATCTCTTACGGATAATTTTTTTTAAAAATTGAAAATACAGAGTTTGATGTGCTTTTTTACATATAAATGGTGAATTTATTCTAAAAAGTTTTGGTACAACAAATGATATTTAAGTATAAAAGACTTTTTACTCTCTAGAAGTGCCAAGAAACTAGCTTGGAGGGAAGGACCTATTCCGAAAGAAGCCCCTTGGAAGACGTTGGTACTTAATGAGCGGTGCGGT
>CANRVK010000188.1 GCA_947643285.1 uncultured Eubacteriaceae bacterium | reverse complement strand
CCGCTACGTCTGGAACGGAGCGAAAGCGCGGCTTCGCTGGAATACTTCCTTGCCGCAGCGTCCTTTTTACTTCTTTTTTTCTCTTTAATTTTTTTATTAATCCATTCCCTCTACCTTCTACAGCCCCTTCACTGTATTCACAATATTTTCCACCGTAAATCCAAACTTTTCAAACAACTCTTTTGCTGGCGCGCTCGCCCCAAATCCTGTCATTGTCACATATGCACCATCTAATCCTACATATTTTCCCCATCCAAAATCACTCAACGCCTCAATCACAACACGCTTACGCACATTTTTAGGCAGAACACTTTCTTTATATTCCTTCGTCTGCTCTTCAAAAACATCCATACATGGCATACTCACCACACGCACGTCCAGCCCTTCTTTTGCAAGAACCTCTTTCGCTTCCACTGCTAAACACACTTCTGAACCGCTCGCAATCAGAATCGCATCTGGCACTTCCTTCTCAGAATCCTCAAGTATATACGCTCCCTTCAAAGCCTCTTTACTGCTGCCCTCTAACTGTGGCAGATTCTGCCTAGTGAGCACCAATGCTGTCGGTGTTTCTTCAGAAGTGAGCGCACTATACCACGCCGCTGCTGTTTCGGTCGCATCTGCTGGACGGAATACATGAAAATTCGGAATAGAACGAAGCATCGCTAACTGTTCAATCGGTTCATGTGTAGGTCCATCTTCCCCTACCCCAATACTATCATGTGTGAACACAAAAGTTAACGGCACTTTCATCAATGCAGAAATCCTTGCCATAGGTTTTGTATAATCACTGAACACAAAAAAGGTGGATACAAATGCCCGCAATTCTCCATGCAGCATAATTCCATTTCCGATTGCAGTCATCGCCAACTCCCTCACACCAAAATGTAAATTTCTCCCTTTATAATTCTCCTTTGAGAAATCCCCCATATCTGACATATAAGTTTTAGTAGACGGAGCTAAATCAGCAGCACCTCCTATTAAATTCGGCACAAGTTCTTTTACTTTATTTAATATCTTACCTGAAATATTTCTAGTGGAATCATCTTTATTTTCATAATTCCAAAATTCTTCACAATCTATCACTTTCTCTCCAAAATCTTTTTGGAAGTATCGATTCCAAAGTTCTAACCTGTCTGGATACTGAATACAATATTCCGCAAAATTATGAATCCATTCATCTTCTCTTTTACTATTCTCCTCTGAAATCTTGTGGAAATGTTCATAAACTTCATCTGGCACATAAAACGCCTCTTCATATGGCCAACCCAAAGTTTCCCTCAACGCTTTCACATTTTCCGCTCCAAGAGGTTCTCCATGTGCGCTCGCTTTTCCCTGCTTTGCAGGACAGCCATAGCCGATCTGTGTCTTAATTGTGATAAAAGATGGCTTACTCTTCTCTGCCTTTGCCTCCTCAATCGCTTTTCCAATCGCCTCTAAATCATTTCCATCTTCTACTAATAACGTCTGAAAACCAAATGCCTCCATACGCTTTTGCACATCTTCTGTAAATGTGATGTCTGTATCTCCTTCAATAGAGATCTGATTAGAATCATATAAAACAATTAATTTTCCTAATCCCAATGTACCCGCTAAAGAAAAAGCCTCTGAAGAAATTCCCTCCATCATACATCCATCTCCACCGAGTGCATAAGTATAATGATCGATCAGCGGATACCCCTCTCTATTAAAAACAGATGCCATATGAGCCTCTGCTATCGCTACTCCAACCGCCATTCCCATACCAGCGCCAAGAGGTCCTGTAGTCGCTTCTACTCCTATCGTATGACCATATTCTGGATGACCGGGAGTGAGAGAATCTAATTGTCTAAATTGCTTTAAATCTTCCACTGACAGATCGCCATACCCAAATAAATGTAATAATGAATATAACAGAGAAGAACCATGACCTCCTGATAAAATAAACCTGTCACGATTCACCCATTTTGGATTTTTGGGATTATGTTTTAAATGTTTTGCCCACAATTCATATGCCATAGGCGCACATCCTAATGGAAGACCGGGATGACCAGAATTAGCCTTTTGCACAGCATCTGCCGATAAAATGCGAATCGCATTTACTGACATGTTATCAATATTACTCATTTTTCTTTTCCTCCTGCTCAACTTTATTTTGATTCACCTTTCTCATGGCATAGCCAATCAGTGCAAATCCAATTAGAATCAAAATATCTGAAATATAAATCATTTCTTTCATAATGACTTTCATCGCTAATAATATCACAATAGCAAAAATAGAACAAGCCATAATGACATTTCCCAGCCAATAATATACCATAGCTATACTAGGAAGCTTATTTTTCATAATGAATCTCCAAATACCTCTCTATAATCTTTTTGAAATTTCTCAATTCCCTGATCTGTCAATGGATGTTTTATCATCTGTTCTAACACTTTATAAGGCACAGTAGCGATATCCGCCCCTGCCAATGCACACTCTGTCACATGAACAGGATGTCTAACACTTGCTGCAATGATTTCTGTTTCTATCTTATGTATCGTAAAAATTTTCGCTATTGTCTTTACCAATTCGATTCCCGAAGTTGAAATATCATCTAATCTCCCCAGAAATGGCGAAACATAAGCTGCTCCTGCTCTAGCTGCCAATAATGCCTGATTCGGAGTGAAAATCAATGTCATATTCACTTTAATCCCTTCTGCTGCCAACACTTTTGTAGCCTTTAACCCTTCTGCTGTCATAGGAATTTTCACCACCATATTAGGATGAATTTTAGCGATTTCTCTGCCCTCTGCTATCATATTTTCACAATCCACAGTAGTAGCCTTCACTTCTCCGCTGATAGGTCCATTCACAATAGCTGCAATTTCCGCAATCACTTGTTTGAAATCTCTTCCTTCCTTTGCGATTAAAGAAGGATTCGTGGTCACTCCACAAATGATTCCCATATCATTTGCCTTTTTAATATCATCTACATTAGCAGTATCTACAAAAAATTTCATAAAAACCTCCCTAATGATTGTTATCATTATGTTAAACTACAGATAGACAAAATGCTGCCTTACATATTTTTCTATACTGAATAAGGCAACATTTTGTCTATTTCTATTTTCTATAATCTCTTTAATAATTCTTCTCTCTGCTCTTCATATCCCGGTTTTCCAAGCAATGCAAACATATTTTTCTTATAGCTTTCTACTCCCGGCTGATTAAATGGATTAATTCCTAAAATATATCCACTCACGCCACAAGCGAATTCAAAGAAATAAAATAATTCTCCTAAATAAAATTCATTTTGCTCTGGAATATGCACCATTAAATTCGGAACTTGTCCATCTGTATGCGCTAAAATTGTTCCATTCATCGCACATTTATTAATAAAATCTACACTCTTTCCAGCCAGATAATTCAAACCATCTAAATCCACAGGTTCTTCTTCTAAAATCACTTCACACTGTGACTTCTCCACATTTAATACTGTTTCAAACATGATTCTAGCACCATCTTGAATAAACTGTCCCATAGAATGAAGGTCTGTAGTCAAATCCACGGCTGCTGGTAAAATACCTCTCTGATCTTTTCCTTCACTCTCACCATAGAGCTGTTTCCACCATTCTGAAATATAGTGAAGCGTTGGTTCATAATTCGCAACAATTTCCACTTCTTTTCCTTTTCTCAATAAAATATTCCGAACGGCTGCATATTGCATAGCATCATTATCAGCGAAAGAATTCTCTAATGCTCTCTTTCTTCCTGAAGCAGCTCCTGCCATCAATTCATCAATATTCGCACCGCTCACTGCGATTGGAAGTAAGCCGACTGCTGTCAATACGGAAAAACGTCCTCCTACATCATCTGGAACAACAAAACTCTCATAACCTTCTTCTGTCGCCAGATTTTTCAAAGCTCCTTTTGCTTTATCTGTCGTAGCATAAATTCTCTTTGCAGCTTCTGCTTTTCCATACTTTTCTTCGAGCATTTTCTTAAATACACGAAATGCGATCGCAGGTTCTGTTGTAGTTCCTGATTTTGAAATAATATTAATAGAAAAATCTTTATCTTTAAGCACATCTTTTAAATGAGTGATATAAGTGCTGCTGATACTATTTCCTACATAATAAATTTCTGGAGTTTTTCTGACTTCTTTTGATACAATATTATAAAAACTATGTCTTAAAAATTCAATCGCTGCACGTGCTCCCAAATAAGAACCACCGATTCCGATTACCAATAATACATCGGAATCTCCTTGAATCTTCTCTGCTGCTTTCTTAATTCTAGCAAACTCTTCTTTGTCATAATTTACTGGAAGATCAATCCAACCAAGAAAATCATTTCCTGCTCCAGACTTAGAAACTAACACTTCTCTCGCAGCTTCTGCGATCTTCTCCATATTTTCCATTTCATGTGGAGCTATTACATTCGCAGCTTTTGCATAATCAAATCTCACTTTTTCCATTTTTGACACTCCTTTTTCGGTAGTTTATTCTCATACTTCTTATTATAGCTAATCCTTCTCATAATATCAAGCATTTAACCTAAAAACTCATGAATAATTTCTTCTACTACTTTTCCATCTTCTTTTGTTGGAACATACTCCTTCGTCGCCACAGCCTGTCTGGAATGTTGCAGTGTCCTTTTCAAATCTTGTATGTCCGCATCTACCGCACGAGGTGGCGTGCCTTTCACCTTTTTCTTAAGTATCTGTTGTTTTTCTAACACAGTTTCTTCTTTCTCATCTACTTTTGCATTTACTAAATAATTCTCTATATAATCAAAAAGTCCTATTTCCAGTATTTCCTGTTTCCTCTTAGCATTGAAAAGCCACATCACGTCTAATAAAACTACAGCACAGCTAATCCCTGCTCCTATATGTATGCCAATGACTTCTTCTGAAGCTTTCACACGATATCCGACGATTCCTGCCACGAGTCCCAATAACAAGCACAAAAAAAGAGCTTGTCCAGATATCCGTTTTATCCCATCAATGGTCATTCCCAAAAACTTCTGACTATACAAGTTTTTCTTCATAAATGCTTCCGTATCCTGAAGTCCTTTTTCCATCTGACTGTAGCTCTCATATTGTTTCTTTAGTTTTTTTAAAAATTTTTTTCTGGGCGATTCTGTGTTACGGGTGTCTTTTAAAAGACTTTTATAAATGTGATTAAGCCATAATCTGCTCAATACACCGATTCCAAAAATCCCCAACATCCCATAAACAATCCAGTACTGGTTTAATACGTCCAATATCATGTCAAAACCCCTCTCTTCCTTTTCCAAATATTTACATATATTATATCTTATTTTTTTTCATTTGAAAAGAGAAGAGAGGAATTTTTTGAACGACAAATTCTACCATCTTTTAACAATTTCAGTCATTAAATTCACAGAATGTAAGATCGCCTTCTTTTCAAATTCTGCATAATCCATATGAGCGCTGTCATCTGCCTTATCAGAAATCGCTCTCACGATCAAAAATGGAACTTGATTTAAGTATGCTGTCTGTGCGATAGCAGCCCCTTCCATCTCAGTACAATAACCTTTAAAATGCTCCACAATCCAATTTTTCTTTTCTCTATCAGAGATGAATTGATCCCCACTCACAACTCTTCCTACAAAAACAGAAATATCTGGATTCACTCTTTCGCAACATTCTTTTGCGAGGTTCACTAAATTTTTATCCGCTTCAAAGCAGGAAGTTTCCATTCTAGGAATGATCCCATATTCATATCCGAATCCCGTAGCGTCCATATCATGTTGTAATGTATCAGAGGATAAGACAATATCGCCAATATTAATTTCATTTTTTAGAGAACCTGCGATTCCTGTATTGATAATCGCATTTACTTTAAATTCATCTACTAGAATCTGAGTACAGATAGCGGCATTCACTTTCCCTATCCCACAGCGAACTACTACCACCTCTTTATTATCTAAAGTGCCTTGACAAAATTCCATAGAGGCTCTCTTTAAGGTTTTTTCTGTTTTCATCTTCTCCTTTAATCCACTCACTTCTTCTTCCATTGCTCCAATAATTCCTATCATTTTCTCCTCATTTCTGCGCTGAGTTTAGTATATTATAAATAATCACAGAGTTGTGAATACAGCGCTTACACAAACTCATAAGTAAATTTATGATTCTTTATCAGTATAACAGATTTTTTATTTTTCTTCCATTTATTTTCTAGGTTTTCTAGGAAATCATGGTGTTATAATGTTATAATATTCTGGTTGAAGGGGAAACATGGATTCGCAGGGTTCGCGCAAGAGGGGAACATTCCAACGAAACCGCGCTCTCGCTCCGTTCCAGACGTAGCGGTACTAAATTCGCAAATCCCGCTTCTTGCGGGTTTGCTCATTAAGTACCAACGTCTTCCAAGGGGTTTCTTTTGGAATTGTTCCCCTCTTGTGCTAGTTTATATCATAGGCGACTTTATGAAAAATCATGGGGACTGTTTTTATGTATTATCAAGCTATAGTTCGTTTGAAAAATCAAAAAGCTAAAGTTCTTCTTTTTTGTGGGAAATATGATTTTTTATCCTAGAAGAGCCGACAAACCAGCTAAGGCAAGCACCTATTCCAAAAGAAGCCCCTTGGAAGACGTTGGTACTTAATGAGC
>CANRVK010000187.1 GCA_947643285.1 uncultured Eubacteriaceae bacterium | reverse complement strand
GGAACGGAGCGAAAGCGCGGCTTCGATGGAATACTTCCTTGCCGCAGCGTCCCCTTTGATATTAAAGTAACCCAATCCAAACTATAACAATTTCTTATCTCTATAAATCAAAAAGTATTGAATTATTTCTTTTTTTCTTTTAAAATAAGAGGACATCTATAAAATAACAAAATACTGATAAAATGAATACAACAAAATAAATAGTATCTTAATAAATTATCTTTTTGCTGAAAAAGAAGATAGAAATGGAGAAAAAATGAGTATTTTAAATGTAGAAAATTTAAGTCATGGCTTTGGTGACAGAGCCATTTTTGAACATGTTTCTTTTCGTCTTTTAAAGGGAGAACACATTGGATTAATTGGAGCAAATGGAGAAGGAAAATCCACTTTTATGAATATCATTACTGGTAAATTGCAGCCTGATGAGGGGAAAGTGGAATGGGCAAAAAATGTGAGAGTGGGATATTTAGACCAACATACCGTATTAAAATCTGGCATGACCATTCGTGATGTATTAAAATCCGCTTTTTCTTATTTATTTGAAATGGAAAATAGAATGAATGATATTTGTGATGCTATGGGAACTGCAGAGGAAAAAGAATTGGAATATATGATGGAAGAATTATCCACTATTCAGGATATGCTCACCATGCATGATTTTTATATTATTGATTCTAAAGTGGAAGAAATCGGGCGAGCATTAGGGCTAGAAGAGATTGGTCTGGATCGTGATGTTGCTGATTTAAGCGGAGGACAGAGAACTAAAATTTTATTGGGGAAACTTTTATTAGAGAAACCTGATATTCTGCTGTTAGATGAACCTACAAATTATTTAGACAGCCAACATATTGAATGGTTAAAAAGATATTTAACGGAATATGAGAACGCATTTATTTTGATCTCTCACGATATCCCATTTTTAAATAGTGTTATCAATCTGATTTATCATATGGAAAATAAAGAATTAAACCGTTATGTAGGAAATTATGATAAATTTCAGGAAATCTATGCGATGAAAAAAGCACAATTAGAAGCTGCTTATAAAAAGCAGCAACAGGAAATTGAAGAATTAGAGGATTTTGTAGCGAGAAATAAGGCTAGAGTTTCTACTAGAAACATGGCGATGTCAAGACAAAAAAAATTGGACAAAATGGATATTATTGAATTAGCAAAAGATAAACCCAAACCAGAGTTTTATTTTAAAGAATCGAGAGCTTCTGGAAAAATAATCTTTGAAACAAAAGATCTGGTGATCGGATATGATGAACCCTTATCTTCTCCATTAAATATTTGCATGGAAAGAGGGCAGAAATTAATTTTAACTGGAGCGAATGGAATAGGAAAAACTACATTATTAAAGAGTATTCTAGGGCTTATTCCTGCGTTAAGCGGAAAAGTAGAATTAGGTGATTATCTTTCTATCGGTTATTTTGAACAAGAAATCGCTGCTGGAAATACTACTACTTGCATTGAAGAAATATGGAAAGAGTTTCCTTCTTTCACTCAATATGAAGTGCGATCTGCTCTGGCGAAATGTGGATTGACTACAAAACATATTGAAAGCCAAGTCCGCGTTTTAAGCGGCGGAGAACGGGCAAAAGTACGTTTATGTAAATTGATTAATAAAGAAACAAATATTCTATTATTAGATGAGCCTACAAATCATTTGGATATAGATGCCAAAGAAGAATTAAAAAGAGCATTAACAGAATACAAAGGAAGTATTTTATTAATCTGTCATGAACCAGAATTTTATGATGGACTAGCCACAGATATATGGGATTGTTCTAAATGGAGTACAAAATTAAGCTAATAAATATACAAAGCTGCTACAGAATAGCTTTTTATCAGATATCATTTAAAACTTCTTCTGTAACAATTTTTACCATTTTTCACTTTCAATAAAAAGATTGATACCATTTGACTTAAGAGAAATAAATTTAATGAAAATTGATAGAAATATGAATGTAATTGTGGTATTCTATTAGAAATACAAATCGTTGTTTGTGGAGGTAAATGCTATGATTATTGGATTCGTTATCGTGAGCTTAGTTGCTGTTATCTTTTTAGGCATAGGAAATAGTTGTCGTAAATCACATGAGGCAGCAGGGTTCTTTACTTTTGTCAAACCGCCAATTATAAAAGATATAGAACATTATAATAATGCAGTATCCATATTATGGTTTGTTGTAGCAGGCATAATTGAAATGATTGGAATTCTTTTCTTATTTCTACAACAAAATTCTCCTTTATGGATTCTTGTAATTTTTGCCGTAATGATTTTGATGATTGTAATGATGATTGCATATCTCAAGATTGAAGCCAAATATAAAAAATAGATAACTTCAAATTTGCCTAACCCCCATTACCACAATTACAACTGAATCATAATACATTATCAGAGTGTATAGAAAACTAATCTATACACTCTATTTTTTATGTAAATAAGCAAATTTATGAGTAAAGGCATTAAAACAATGCAAAGGGTATACCACCAACAGATAACCACAAAAATAACAGAACTCAATTTTAAAATAATCAATTAATTTATAAAAATCTTGACTCCTACATCTCTTATCTTCTAATATCCCTTATCCTCTAATTCCTTTTATCTCTCAATTTTTCTTATCTTTTAAATTCTTCTGGATACATTTCCTTTAATTTCTCTGCACCCTCTTCTCTTCCTGTCTGTTTCAGTCTTTCATAATACTTTGCCAGATTCCCTTTCGCATGATAAGGTCCTCCTTCTTTCATTACAGTCCACAGCGGATCAACATCACTATTCCCCTTCTTCATCATCTCCTGTTGCCAATCTATCAAATATCTACAGGCTTTTGCACAGAGTTCTGGCTTTTCTTCTGCTAAATTATGTTGTTCATGATAATCATTTTTCAAATCATATAATTGTTCTACAGGGAATAGATGAAATCCATCATGATAAGTTCTGATATAAATATAATCATCAAATCTGACTGCTCTTTGACATACATGACTGCACTGGGATACTACTAAATAAGGGTGTCCTGTTTCTTCTCCTGTTTTTAATGTTTCCGCATAACTTTGTCCATCCCATTTTTCATAGATAGGCTGTCCTAATAATTCTGCTATAGTAGGACAGAGATCTATATTATAATGGAAACCTTTTTCCACTCCCTTTTTCATGCCGGGCCATTTTATGATCATAGGAACTCGTGTTGTGATTTCATCTGCTGTTCCATGTTCAGAGTAAATACCAAATTCTCCTATATTCTCTCCATGATCAGATGTCACAATAATAGCCATATCCTCATATAAATTTTTCTCCTTCAAAAATTGGATGATCTCCCCTATCTTTTCGTCCATATACCGAATTCCACAATCATATCCATCTACGATCTGTTTTACCTCTTTCAAATTCGTAGCTTTCCCTAACTGCCTTGGAAAATCTTTTGCAAAATTATCTGTATACATTCCTATTTCATTTAATCCATGTGGTCCTACATGTTTTAGATGCTCTTTTACCACATCTTCTGTAAGCCATGCTGGCATAGGATCATTTTCAAATGGATTGCCATATTCTAACGGCGTGCGATATGGAGTATGTGCATCCCATAAATTAATATGTAAAAACCAATTATCACTCTCTCCTTTTCTTTCCAACCAGTCTAATGCTGTGGGAAGCACATCATCTACCATTTCTCCTCCACATTTCCCACAATTCATAATCTCATGAAACCCAGATTGAAACCAATAAGAAGAATGTCTTTCTGCAAAAGTGCTGACACTGGCAGTATAAAAATTAGCTTTCCGAAAAAGATAAAATAATCCATTGGTCAAATCTTGATTCTGAAAATCTCTGTCTATTCCTCTCAACCTTAAATCCGCTGCCATACCTCCATGATTCACAGCCCCATTATGTATGCCAAATCTGCCCGTTATAAGTGCCGCACGAGATGGCAGACAAGGAGCATCAGAACAATGATAATTCTCAAACCTCATTCCATCTTCACAAATACTGTCTATGACAGGTGATGTTTCCCTTTCATAACCATAACAGTGTAAATGATCTGGTCTTAAAGTGTCCAAATCTAACATTAAAATCCTCATTTTTCCATTCCCTCCATATCTTTTTTTATCACCACTTATTCTAATTTTAATGCACACCATTTCCTAGACAAACACCTTAGAATAAATAGCAATCCATTTACTTCTATATTTAATTATATTCTTTTAAATACAAAACAGCAACCCAAAACTTCTCAAAATCTACGGAAATCAATTTTTAAAAAGTATTTAATCTTAGAATAATTGCTAAAATGGATTGATATTATTTATTCTATTGAGTATAATAAAGATGTAAAGAAAGTAAAGAAAACCAAGCGTTAGTTATGAAAGGATGATGAAACATGGAAATAGCGAAGATTTCCAGCAAAGGGCAGATTACCATTCCCATATCTATAAGAAATAAGCTGAACCTAAAAACAGGGGATAAGATTGTTATTTTAGAGGAAAACGGAAGATTTTATTTTGAAAATTCAGCAATGCTGGCCTTTAGGAGGGCAGAAGATGCTTTTGCCGGAGAAGCAGAGAAAGCAGGTTTTTCTACTGAAGAAGAAATGCAGGACTATATGAAAGAAATCCGGAAAGAAGTAAGGGGGTATTAGTTTGCGGGTAATGCTTGGAAGCCATATCTACTGAATAAACGCAGATATGGCTTCTGATTTTTACAGTTCCCCAACAAAATTATATACAATCCATACTTCTTGTGTCTTTACTCCGTCAACTTTCTTAGGTTCTTCAATCAGTCAGTTTCATACCTCTTTAATCATACTGGTAGACTATCCCTCAGACACAACACGCCTCCAACCCCTCTTCCCTTAATTCATTAAAATCCTCAATTACAATTATTTTAAACTTATTTTTTCATATATTTCTTTTCGTTTCATAAAATTTACTATATAAAATTTAGGAGGATAAAAATGTCAACCTCAAATGAAGATAAAATTCTTTATGCCTCAGACGAACCCTACCCTGAGATCCAAATCTCTCAAAAAAATCTGAGATATGCGCGATGGATGTTAGATAATATGGGAGGTTCTGATTCAGAAATGTCTACCATCTCCCTTTATGTCTATAATAACATAATCTGTGGTGAAAATTTTCAGGAACTATCAAATATTTTTCAAAAAATCAGTGTTGTAGAAATGCATCATCTGAAAATTTTCGGCAAACTTTCTTTTCTATTAGGAGAAAATCCCAGACTTTGGACCAAACGCGGTAATCGCGCCATTTATTGGACGCCTAGCTATAATCACTATACACTAGAACTCAGCCGCTTGATGCACAATGCCTTAAACAAAGAACTGATGGCTATCAGAAAATATGAACAGCAGATTTGCGCTATTAACCAAGAAAATATTGTAGAAAATTTAAAACGCATTATTCAAGATGAAAAAATACATGTTTCTATCCTTCAACAAATCATCATAGATTATCATCTTTAATTTTATTACATCTAATTTCAATAAATCATCTTTTCATTATAAAGATAACGAAATACCTATGTATATAATGAAAAGATGATTTGTTCTTATAAACTAATCTATTACTTTGCAAAAACTAAAAAAGTAGAATATCTTAAATAATGTAAGATGTTACTCATTTTACATTATTATTTCTTGATAACAGGAAACCATAGTTCTATATAACCATATTCTTCTGTACCACCATAAATCTCAAAATTTGCCGCATCTGCTCTTTCATAATTTGCAGTTGGAAGCCATTCACTGTAAAATCTTTTTTGCATGTTAGTAAGAATGTTAAAAAATTCGTCACCCCATTTGAATTTTTCAGAGGAAAATATCGCATAAGTTTGTGCAGGAATATGAATAGTTTTATAACCCCCTGTATTACTATTATTGGAAACAAATGCACATAGCATATAGGGAAATGTGTTTTCCTCTGTTTTTCTGTAATTTTCAGCTCCATGAATTTTACACAAATTCTGTGAAACAAAATTTGGTAAATCACCAGCATTTTTAAAAAGACGTTCATATTCACCATTCTTTTGACATTCCTGCCATAACATTGCTGGACTAAGATAACCTTTTTCTCCTGTCAAAGATGCAATTGTTTCAATTCCAAAAATATTGAAGCTCTCTTTAGTTTCAATTCTGTAATTCATTTCACTATCTCCTTTAATAAATATTTGAAAGGAGATTTTAGGATATGCTTTCAGTCTTGCTCCAACTTGTTTTGATTCAGAAGGTGTTAAACCATGAAGTGCTTTAAACGCCCGCGCAAATGATGTAGCAGAATCATAACCATATTTTATAGCAATATCAATTACCTTTTGATTACTATTTTGTAATTCTAAAGCTGCTGCTGTCAATCTTCTTCGTCTAATATATTCAGCTAAAGTAATATCGGTAATAAATGAAAACATTCGTTGGAAATTATAGGAAGAGCAACCAGCTTTCATACAAACTATATTAAAATCAATCTCATTGGTTAAATTATCCTCAATATAGTCAATTGCCGCGTTCATTTTAGTGAGCCAATCCACATATATCTCTCCTTTCAATTCAATGATACTTCAATCAAATAACAAAATCTCAACTTTTTATGCAC
>CANRVK010000186.1 GCA_947643285.1 uncultured Eubacteriaceae bacterium | reverse complement strand
GTCTGGAACGGAGCGAGAGCGCGGCTTCGTTGGAATCATTGCTTGCCGGTGCGAACCTTTGTCCAAAAATATCCCCTTTACTATAACATCTGTTCTAAATTATTTCTAATCTCCTGAATAAACTTCAAACTATTCAATGTAACTGGATTCTCTATTGTAGTGATCAGCGCCAAATCCTTTGTCATTTTTCCGCTTTCAATCGTTTGAAGGCTCGCCTTCTCTAATTTATCTGCGAAATCTATCAGTTGTGTTATTCCGTCTAACTCTCCTCTTTTTCTCAATGCTCCTGTCCAAGCAAAAATAGTTGCGATCGGATTTGTAGACGTTTCCATTCCCTTTAGATGATTATAATAATGCCTTTGTACTGTTCCATGTGCTGCCTCATATTCATAATACCCTTCTGGAGATACTAAAACAGAAGTCATCATCGCTAAAGATCCAAATGCTGTCGCGAGCATATCGCTCATAACATCTCCATCATAATTTTTACATGCCCAAATAAAACCGCCTTCTGACTTTATCACACGCGCCACTACATCATCAATTAAGGTATAGAAATATTCAATCTTTAATTCGTTAAACTTTTCCCTATACTCTTTTTCATAGATCTCCTGAAAAATATCTTTAAATGTATGATCATATTTTTTGGAAATCGTATCCTTTGTCGCAAACCAAAGATCTTGTTTTGTATCTACTGCGAAATTAAAGCAGCTTCTAGCAAAACTCTCTATGGATTCTGTTGTATTATGCATTCCTTGTATAATACCAGAACCATGAAATTCATGAATAACTTCTCTTATCTCTTCCCCTTTTTGATTTGTGTAAACTAACTCACACTTTCCGCCTTCTGGAATCTTCATCTCTGTTGCTTTATAGACATCTCCATACGCATGACGAGCGATAGTGATCGGCTTTTTCCAAGTCTTTACATATGGTTCTATCCCTTTTACTAAAATAGGAGCACGAAATACTGTTCCATCTAAAATCGCGCGGATAGTTCCATTTGGACTTTTCCACATTTCCTTTAAATCATATTCTTTCACTCTTGCTGCATTCGGGGTGATCGTAGCACATTTTACTGCTACTCCATATTTCTTTGTAGCATGAGCAGAATCAATCGTCACCTGATCATCTGTTTCATTCCGATATTCTAATCCCAAATCATAATATTCCGTCTTTAATTCAATAAAAGGATTTAATAATTCATCTTTAATCATCTTCCATAAAATACGGGTCATTTCATCGCCGTCCATTTCTACTAGCGGCACTTTCATTTGAATTTTTTCCATTTATTCTTTCTCCTTTTCTATTTCTTCTTTATTTTATCTCATATAACCCAAAAGTCAAAACTTTTTTCTAACATCAAATAAAATCAAAATTCTCCCATAATAAGTCCTAACTTCTCACAACATCTTTTTATCACTTCCAGCAATTCCTCATCTGTCAACACCGTAACACGCCCGTCTTCATATTCTTTATCTACCCATTCCTTTATCATACAAACTAAAGGAGAATTTTTGTCAATTTGATTTTCTCCTTTTCGTTTAAAATAAGAATTCATCCAATGAGCGATTCCAGCCAAACCAGAAGTATTTGATACAGCAACTACTACAGGTCTGTTTAAAAACTTCTCTGTATCAAATATATTATAAATTTCTTCATTTTTCAATAGACCATCTGCATGAATTCCAGCTCTAGTCACATTGAAATTCTTTCCTACAAACGGAGTTCTGTTCGGAATCTCATAGCCAATCTCTTTTTCAAAATATTCTGCAAGTTCTGTAATTACCGTAGTTTCCATTCCATCTAACGTACCTCTTAACTGCGCATATTCAAATACCATGGCTTCTAATGGAGTATTTCCTGTTCTCTCTCCGATCCCAAATAAAGAACAATTCACTCCTCCTGCTCCATAGAGCCATGCCGTAGTAGAATTGACTACTGCTTTATAAAAATCATTATGTCCATGCCACTCTAATAATTCCGATGGAACATCTGCATGTGCCGTAAAGCCATAGATGATTCCGGGAACAGAACGCGGAATTACAGCACCCGGGAAATTCACCCCATATCCCATGGTATCACAAGCTCGAATATGTACAGGTATTTGATACTCTTTCATCAATTTCATCAATTCTAACGTAAATGGAATAACGAAACCATAAATATCTGACCTCGTAATATCTTCAAAATGACATCTCGGACTGATTCCTGTTTCTAAACATTCCCTCACAATGCTCAAATAATGCTCCATCGCCTGTTTTCTTGTCATCTTCATTTTATAAAAAATATGATAATCTGAGCAGCTCACTAAGATACCTGTTTCCTTTAAACCCATTTCTTTCACTAATTGAAAGTCTTTTTTATTAGCTCTTATCCAACTTGTCACCTCTGGAAATTGATATCCTCTCTCCAAACATCGATAAACTGCTTCCCTATCTTTTTTACTGTACAAGAAAAATTCCGATTGTCTGATGATACCTTTTTCTCCTCCTAATCTATGTAAATAATCATATATTCTTACAATCTGATCTACAGAATAAGGTGCTCTTGACTGCTGTCCATCTCGAAATGTCGTATCCGTGATCCAAATATGTTCTGGCATATTATGAGGAACAACACGATTATTAAATGCGATCTTAGGCACTTCATCATATGGAAATAATGCGCGAAATACATTTGGTTCTTTTACATCATTCAAATGATAAATATGTTCTTTTTCTAAAGCAAGTAAATTGCTGTATTTATCCATAACTAATTTCTTATATTCCATATAGAATCCCTTCCCTTGCTATTTATCTTTACGCTATAAATTTTTTGATTTGTTGTAAGCAAAAACCTACTTCATTTAGACAGTAGATAATTAACATTTTCTATATCGGTATAAGTGTATACAAAGATATAAACTTTGTCAAGTATTTCTGTTTCTTTCTAGGTATTCCACCTCTCTATTCTATCGTTATCATAAAATCAGCTTCTCATAAATTAAAACAGCCCACAAACTAGCAAAAGCAAGAACTTATTCCAAAAGAAGCCCCTTAGAAGACGTTGGCACTTAGTACCACGTAGTCTTACACGGAGCGAAAGCGCGGCTTCGTTGGAAGTAGTTCTTGCTTTTGCGAACCTTTGTTTTCAAAATATCCTAAACGATAACAAGTTATATTCCATCCACCCTTTCTATCCTATTATTTGAAATCCATAAAAAATAATCTCTATCTAGGACAATTTATTTTACAGCACAATCTTTTCTACGACAATCCACATTTTTTATAAGCAATTACAAAAAAAGAAAAAGCAATTAACATATTTATAATAATAATTAATATATCCGTAAAACAGATATGTAAATTTTCTAACTGATTTATCATAATACTCACTTGTTCTGAATAAACAAATCTAGCGATTTTAGAAATAGTACTATTAAATAAAGATAGCATTGGCAAAAACGAAAAAATCATCATAACAGGAACTGTGATAGAGGTAGCCATCATTTGTGTTTTACTACATGTCCCTATTGCTGCTCCAATTAATAAAGATGCTAAAATCCCTATTGTCATAATAATAAGAAAAATAACAGCCTCTTTCGATTGATACTCACCTACTATACAAAAAACAACAGCCCCCATCATACAAACAAACCAGATATAACTCCCAACACCCAATAGATATTCATATGGCTTTACATTTGACATCATCAATACTCTAAGTGTATTTTTTTCCTTCTCTTCCGCTATAATGGCTGTTATACTTATTAACGGTGTCATACCTATATACATAGTAGCAAATAAATTCACAAAAAAATTTTTCGGCATACCTTCTATTTGTATCGCATAATTCATAATAACAGTCAAAATAGGAAACATGATAAATTGTATAAAAACAGTTTTATTTTTCCATGTTTCCTTTACCTGTTTCTTAAATATAGCAATCATATTTCCCATATTCATTCAATCCCCTTCCAGTGAGTTCTATAAACACAGATTCCAGCGTAGGCTCTGTGGAATGAATGGTTTCAATCATATCTTGTTCTAAATATTCTTTGATGGATAGAGCCGCTTTACTTCCATTTTCTAATTCAACATTCACTCCATTTTTAAGCATTATCTGAAGTCTGTTTAAATGATTATACTTTCTGCAAATATCTGCTGGTTTTCCAAATTCTATAATATTTCCTTGATTTAATAATGCCACATGATCACAAAGACTTTCTGCTTCAAACATATTATGTGTTGTAAGAAAAATAGTAACTCCCTTTTTCTTTTGTTCTATTAAAATATCATGAATTTCCCTTGTTGTAACAGGGTCAAGTCCAGATGTAGGCTCATCAAGAAATAAAATCTTAACATCATTCATAAAAGCCCTAGCAAGAGAAAGACGATTTTTCATACCTTTTGATAATTTTAATACTGCTATATTCTTTGCATCATACAGCCCAATACTTTTTAAAATATCAGGTATTTTACTCTTTGAAACATGATAAATGTCCGCATAAAAAGCGAGATTACTATATACCGATAAACGTTCATACAACCCAAAATTATCTATCATCACTCCAATTTGTTTATATTCTTTCGCTCCCAAACAATTTGTATCTGTTCCAAGAAGTTGTGAATATCCAGAATTTTGGTGAAGTTGACCTGTCAAAATTTTAATAAGCGTTGTTTTTCCTGCCCCAGATGGTCCTAACAAGCCAAAAATTTCCCCTTGTTCTACTTGAAATGTAATCTTATTTAAAACTCGCTTCTTAGAAAACTCATGCGACATATCTTTTACTATAATCGCATAATCTATCATACTATTCCTTCCTCATCTTTCTTTATTTTTCTCAATGCTTCCTCCATTCTCTTATTCTCTATTTTTTCTTTTAATATCATCACAAACAAACTACCCAAAAAAGATAGCACCAAACATAAAAAAAACATTACCCATGGCTGCCACATATTTACAGGAAACCAATGAAAAACAATAATAAAACCTACAATAGTTATTATTACTGTCATGAGCAGACCTATTGTTCTTAACCAAATAGCCATTTTTTTAATGACTACATCAGTAAAAAATATAAATCTAAAAAATACAATCAAAGCAGATACACATAGAAATTGAAAAACGATATTTACAGGAATTCCAACATTCCCAAATTCAAAAAGTGCAGAAAAATCTTTTGCATTTTCCCCAAAAATGATACAAAAAATATTTAACATAAGCATTGCAAATCCAAATACTATCATTATTTGTGCCATATAGCTAAAAATTGTACTTCTCTTTTCCACTTATATCACTCCTAATCTTTTTTTTAATTCATCCGCATATTGTCTTGAAGCCATAATTTGTTCTCCATTTGACATCGTAACTCGAACTTTTCTATTGATATCGGCTTTCAAAGATTGAATGTTCTGCAAGTGAATCAAGCAAGACTTACTCACACGAAAAAAGCCATATTCCTCAAGCCTCTTTTCCAATTCATATAATTTAAAATCTGATTCATATATCTCTTTTGCTGTATAAACAAAACACTTCCGATCAATACTTTCTATGTAAATAACCTGTACGATATCTAATAAATATATCTCACTATCTTTTCTTACTGTTAATTGATGATTCATCATCCGTAATGTTGCCAACAGTTTTTCAATATCTGGCGTTAATTGTTTACAAATAACAGAAATTGTTAGGTCTGTTATATTTTCATCTACACAAATATCTATTTTCAAAATTCCACCGCCTTTCTATATATTATTATAAGCAATTTCGGCTTTTTATCAATCATCATCGCCTATGTTGCCCATTCCTTTACATAAGCTGCCATCATTTTTAAAATTTACAAAAAACTCCTTTATAAAAATTTTTTCTTATGGCAGAAAAATCCAGTTTACAAAACCACTCAATCGTATAAAAAAACCTCAAGTACTTTATATACTTGAGGCGAATTAAATTCTATATGCAAAAATCATATACAAAATGGTCAAAGGTTCGCTCCGGAAAGAAATAATTCCAACGAAGCCGCGCTCTCGCTCCGTTCCAGACGTAATGGTACTAAATTCGCAGCCCTTTACAGGACTGCTCATTAAGTACCAACGTCTTCCAAGGGGCTTCTTTTGGAATTATTTCTTTCCTCCGCTAGTTTTACAGCATAGGTAAATTTATTAAAATAACTCATTGTGCTAGTTGAACGAAAGAATACTCATAAAATAGAATTTTTTACTTGTACAAAATAGAAAGCCCAAAAGAAACACCTTTATAAATTCCAACTTTCCAATGAACTAGCACAACAAAGTCAAATCGGATATTCGCAATCCGCTTCGCTACTTGCTCATAACCTCATAGCTGCTATCGCAGCTTTTCCGTGGGAGTCTGCACTCCCACGGAAACAAGGAAGTCCCAACCCACCGCTTTCGCCTTGGCAGCTTAGAAGCGGGAGACTTCCTTGATGAGGTTAAAGTAAGATTATTGTTATAAAATACATTATCAAACTATACCAATTTCTTGAAACACACCCCAACAATTCACTTTTCCTAAAATAGCAAAAAACTAGCGCCCGCAAGAACTTATTCCAAAAGAAGCCCCTTGGAAGACGTTGGTACTTAATGAGCAATTTCGCAAGAAGCGAAA
>CANRVK010000185.1 GCA_947643285.1 uncultured Eubacteriaceae bacterium | reverse complement strand
GATGGCAGCAGATATGGCTTCTTATAATGTATTAGTAAATGCAATAGGACCGGGCGTATTCCGAACAGAGATGACAGAAGGCGCTATAGATTCCGAAGGCTCTCAAGTTCTGAAAAACCGCTGCTGTATGAAACGCTTTGGAGAAGAAGGAGAACTAAACGGAGCATTAATCTATTTCGCATCAGATGCATGTACTTATACAACAGGGCAGACTCTCTTTATCGACGGTGGAATGACATCTATGCTATAAAGATTTCTTTAGGAGGAGAAAAGATATGGGATATGAAACATTATTCACCCCTTTTAAAATCGGAAAAATGGAAGTGAAGAATCGTCTGGTTATGTCACCTATGGGCACAAACTCAGCGTTCACAAACGGAAGAAAAGACGCACAAGAAGTGGACTATTTTATCGAGAGGGCAAAAGGCGGTGTCGGCATGATCATCATGGGCTGCCAGCCATTAAATGAAAAAATCGCGCAGGGTTCTATGGAAGGATATATGGATACCTTCACCGTATTGCCAGCACTGACCTCTGTCTGCGATGGGGTACATAGATATGGAACGAAAATTGTCTGTCAGATCAGTCCCGGCACTGGAAGAAATGCATTTCCAGATACCTTTGGCAATCCTCCGATTTCTGCATCCGCGATTCCATCTGTATTTAACCCTGATATGTTGTGTCATGCTATGACCGTAGAAGAAATCAAAGAAATGATGGAAGGCTTTAAATTCGCGGCAGGTGTCGCTATGGATGCAGGCTATGATGCGATTGAAATTCACGCACATGCAGGTTATCTGATTGACCAATTTATGTCCCCTGTATGGAACAAACGAACAGATGAATATGGAGGGAGTCCAGAAAACTGTGCGAGATTCCCAAGAGAGATCATTCGTTCCATTCGCAGTGTTGTAGGAGTAGATGTGCCTATATTATTCCGCATTTCCCTCGATCATAGATTTGAAGGCGGTCGTACAATCGAAGACAGTTTGAAACTCTTAAAATTGTTAGAAGAAGAAGGAGTAGATGCATTTGATATCGATGCAGGCTGCTACGAAACCTTAGATTATATCTTCCCACCATCTTATCTGGGAGAATCTTGTATGTCCTATGTGACAGAACAAGCAAGAAAAGCCGTCAAGACTCCTCTTTTAAATGCCGGAACACACAATCCAGATTCCGCTCTTGCACTTTTAGAAACAGGAAATGTAGATTTGGTTATGATGGGACGAGCACTCATTGCAGACCCAGAACTTCCTAAAAAACTATTAGAAGGAAGAAGAGAAGATGTAAGACCTTGCCTGCGCTGTAATGAGTATTGTATCGGACGCATCTGGAATAAACATACCAAATTAAGTTGTGCGATCAATACACAAGCGATGGAAGAAGTTCGTTTTGAAATTAAAAAGACAGATAATCCCAAAAATGTAGTTGTCATCGGCGGTGGACCAAGTGGTATGGAAGCGGCGAGAGTCGCAGCGATAGAAGGGCATAAAGTAACATTATTTGAGAAAAATGCGAAACTCGGCGGCGTAATGGGCGATATCTGTACCGCAAAATTTAAGTCTAATATCGCTGCATTCACAAAATGGTATGAAGTACAACTGAAAAAACTGGGTGTAGATGTTCGCTTGAACACAGAGATTAATGGAAATGAACCGATTTTAGAGGAATGTGATAATATCATCATTGGCTGCGGCGCAAAACCGATAATTCCTTCGATTCCGGGAATAAATAACAGTAATGTAGTGACAATTCTTGATGCTCATAAAAATCCATCACTTATAAAGGGAGAAAATATTGTGATCTGTGGTGGCGGAGCTTCTGGATGCGATGGAGCATTAGAGATAGCATCTGAAATGGGCAAGAAAGTTACTATTATAGAAATGCTTTCAGAGTGTGCAAAAGATGTGATGTTCATTAACAAGATCTCTTTGATGAATGCATTAGCTGCAAATCATGTTCAAATGCTTACACAAACAAAGGTAATTTCTATTCAGGAAGATGGTTTGACCGTAGAAAAGAAAGACGGAACACAGGAAGTTTTGAAAGCAGATACTATCATTTCTGCATTTGGTATGAAACCAGATCTCACGACAGTAGATGCAGTGAAAGCAAAATATCATACAAAGACAAGAGCTGTAGGAGATAGTAATAAACTAGGCAAGATTGGAGAGGCAGTAAGAGAGGGATTCTATGCAGCAACGAGTCTATAATAAGATTAGATAAATGAAATAATCATTACTTTTGTTATCCTATATCAAAGAGCAGGAAATCTTAAAATTTTTAAGGTTTCCTGTTTTTTTGGGAACATTTTGACGAAGGGGATCGCGCAAGGAAGGGACTATTCCAACGAAGCCGCGCTTTCGCTCCGTTCCAGACGTAATGGACACTAAATTCGCAGTCCCGCTTCTTGCGGAACTGCTTATTAAGTGCCAACGTCTTCCAAGGGGCTTCTTTTGGAATAGTCCCTTCCTTGCGCTAGTTTCTGGCTTTTTCTAGGAAAAAGAATCACCCTTTACAAGAAAAGCTGTAATTTTTATACTTCTAAGTGCCACTGAAATTATATTTATACATTTTACTATTATGAAAGTATCAATAAAGTTCGTAATTTACTTAAAAATTAATATAATGATGTACTAACTTATTTTTAAAAGAATATAAAAACCTCTAAGAAGTGAAAAGGAAAAGAAGAAATTAAGTTTTTTTTTCACAGAATAGCCAAAAACTAGCTAAGCCAAGTACCTATTCCGAAAGAAGCCCCTTGGAAGACGTTGGTACTTAATGAGCGGTGCGGCTACGCGCCGAGAATTTAGTACCACTACGTCTGGAACGGAGCGAGAGCGCGGCTTCGTTGGAATAGGTACTTGACTTAGCGAACCTAACCTAATCTAACCTTTGGTCAAAGAATATCTAAAATCATATGATAGAATAGCGACAAATATAATTTTAAAGAGAAAATAAAAAAATTTTTATTGACAAAGTAAAAAGATTTGATTATAATAAGAAACAGATGTTGCGGAACAATAGTTTCTTATTATATCGTGTTACATAATGAGGAGAAGGGGAAATGCCACCAAAATATAAATTTACAAAACAGGAAATTATACAAGCAGCTTTGGATATCACAAGAACAGAAGGTATCCATTCTGTTACTGCCAGAGCTGTTGGAGCGAAATTAAATTCTTCTTCTAAGGTTATATTCGGGCTTTTTCAGAATATGGAGAAACTGCAGGAAGAAGTCATAAAAGCTGCACATGATTTATATCAAAACTATTTGAAAGAAGATATGGCAAAGGGCAAATATCCGCCATATAAAGCGAGTGGAATGGCGTATATTCGTTTTACAAAAGAAGAAAAAGAATTATTTAAGCTGCTTTTTATGCGAGATCGTTCTGAGGAGAAGATAGAACAAAATTTAGATGAGATAAAACCACTGCTTCAGATAATACAGAAAAATATAGGATTAAGTGAACAAGACGCTTATATGTTTCATATTGAAATGTGGATTTATGTTCATGGTATCGCTACTATGATAGCAACCTCTTATCTGGAATGGGGCGGGGAAACAATCAGTAACGTATTGACAGATGGATATATGGGACTGAAAGAGCGATATAGCAGAAAGGGTGAGAAGAATGGATGCGATTAAAACCATAGGATTGACAAAGAAATATAAGGAATTAGTTGCTGTCGATAATCTGAATTTAACAATAAAACAAGGCGAATTATTTTCTTTACTCGGTGTCAATGGAGCGGGAAAAACGACAACGATTAAAATTCTTTCTTGTGTTACCAAACCTTCCAGCGGTGATGCATTTTTAGACGGAAAAAGCATTGTATCAAATACAGCAGAGGTGAAATCTGTGATTGGAGTATCTCCGCAAGAAACAGCGATTGCTCTTGGATTGAGTGTAAAAGAAAACTTAGAATTGCTGTGCGGTGTTCACGGTTTTTCAAAGGAAAAGAGAAAAGATAAGATTTTAGAGCTTTCAAAACAATTTGTTCTGCAGGGAATACTTGATAAAAGAGCGAGTAAACTGTCAGGCGGTTTAAAGCGCAGGCTCAGTATTGCAATGGCTCTTATTTGTGAACCTAAAATATTGTTTCTAGATGAGCCAACCTTAGAACTGGATGTATTAGCAAGAAGTGAATTATGGGATACGATTCGCTCTCTGAAAAAGAAAATTACGATTATATTAACGACTCATTATATGGAAGAGGCAGAGGCACTATCAGATCGCATTGGTATTATGAAAGATGGTAAACTTTTAACTTTGGGAACAACAGAAGAATTAAAAGAGAGAACCAATACCAACAAGTTTGAAGAAGCTTTTATCTCTATAGTAAAGGGGTGAAAAGATGAAATTATTGACTTTTTCGAGTCGTACCACAAAAGAGATTTTGCGCGACCCTCTAAATTTAGTTTTTGGCTTGGGATTTCCCATTATTCTTATTTTATTACTTCATGCAATACAAGTGAACATTCCTGTAAGTCTGTTTGAAATTGAAACTCTTACACCGGGTATTACCGTATTTGGGCTTTCTTTTATGACTTTATTTTCCGCTACCTTGATCGCTAAAGATCGAGAAAGTGCGTTACTGCAAAGACTTTATACCACACCGCTCACAGCATCTGATTTTATTTTCGGATATATTCTGCCTATTTTGCCGATTGCCGTCATACAGAGTGTGATTTGTTATATCGTTGCTGTAATCCTTGGGCTTTCTGTCACAGTCACCATTTTATATGCAATTTTGTTTATTATTCCTGTTTCTCTGTTTTTTATCTCTTTGGGACTTCTTTGCGGAAGCATTTTTCATGTAAAACAGGTAGGAGGTATTTGTGGGGCATTGCTCACAAATCTCACTGCTTGGCTTTCTGGTGTTTGGTTTGACCTCGAACTTGTAGGTGGTATCTTCAAAAAGATCGCTTATACTTTGCCATTTGTTCACGCGGTAGAGTTGGAAAGAGCGGTATTAAGTGGAAATTATGCGGATATTTTTCCACACATCTTTTGGGTAATAGGATATACTATAGTCACTATTTTAGCTGCCATAATATTATTTTTAAGACAGATGAGAAAACAATAGTGAGTTTTTATGATAAGGAAGACAAATTAAGAGAAATATTTTTAGAAAGAAGATCCATTTATTAGATAATAAAAAAGATGGAATAGTAATAGAAAACCTGCCAATACTTCAAGATATAATTGTATTTTTTTTATTATAATAGCTAATACAAAATAAAATAGAATGAGGTGTAATCATGCAGTATGATATTGTGATTATTGGAGCAGGTTCAGCAGGAATCAGTGCAGGTATTTATGCCGTCAGCCGAGGTAAAAAGACATTAATTATGGAAAAGGATATGGTGGGTGGAATTATCGGAAAAGTATCTACAGTGACTCATTATTCTGGTATTATAGAGTCAGAAACGGGAAAAACCTTTGCAGATCGTATGGAAAATCAAGCTATCAAAGCTGGTGTAAAGATTATTTATGAGAATGTGATAAAGGTGGAACTGGTAGGGGAGATGAAGACTATTTATACAGAGAATAACAGCTATCAGGCAAGAAAAGTGATCTTGGCAAATGGAGGTACAGCGAGAAAGTTAGGTATTCCAGGTGAGATAGAATTGACAGGGAAAGGCATGAATCTAAATGCTGCTAAGGACGGACAAGCTTATGCTGGAAAGAATATGTATGTAGTAGGGGGAGCGGATGGTGCTGTAAAAGAAGCAATCTATCTGTCAAAATTTGCTAAAACTTTGACGATCATTCATTTTGAAGAACAGTTAGGCTGTATTGCTGAGTTCAAACAAAAAGTAGAACAAAGTGATAATATCAAGCTTATGCTGGCATCTCGGCTACATGCGGTATATGGTGAGAACCAAGTAGAGCGATTGGAGATTATCAGCGAAAAGGATGGCAGGATAGAAACTATAGAAGATCCGGGCTGTGGTATTTTTATTTACGCAGGAATCATTCCTAACACAGAACTTTATACAGAACTTAAACTAGAAGATGGTTATATTCCAGTCAATGATAAGATGGAAACAAGCATTTCAGGGGTATATGCTGCAGGTGATATCCGAGTGAAACAAGTACGTCAGGTGGCAACTGCAGTAGCAGATGGAGCAATTGCTGGGATTAATGCAGCAATGTGTTGTTAAAAAAAAACAAGAAATAATTAATATTAATTAGAGTTCATATTTATATATTAACCTGCCAAGACAGCCAGCCCGAAAAGTTCACGGACTGGTTTGTTTGGTTTCTACAATTTTTTACCTATTCACGTTATCAAATTTTTATTTATATTATCTAGGTCAATGATTCGGAAAAAAATTCTGATATAAGGAATAATAAAAAAATGAATAAGGCATTTATGTTAATATAATTCAAATAATAAATAGAAATGAAACATAAAAGTTTATAACTTTTTATAAGTTTTCAGTGAGGATAACAATAGAAAATTCAAAATGTAAAATTAGAATTGCAACGAAAAATGATGTAGAATCACTGTTGGAAATCTGAACAAAATATAATAAATTTAAATGTTTGTATTGCATATCCACGGATAGAAGATGAATATCTCACTCAAAATAGTATAATAGCCGATCAACCAGCGGAGGCAAGGAAGTATTCCAAAAGAAGCCCCTTGGAAGACGTTGGTACTTA
>CANRVK010000184.1 GCA_947643285.1 uncultured Eubacteriaceae bacterium | reverse complement strand
AGGAAATTTAAGTGGATATTGGAGCAGGCGCATTGATGAATCCAATCGGATTATTTATTTTGAGCAGAGTGGTATCATTTATGTCATTTCATGCCGAGGTCATTATGATAATTGATTTAAGTTCCCATTAAGATAGTAGAATTAGTCCATTTGTCAATGATAAAATAAAAGGTTATATTGTCGATAAATTCGTATATTCTCTGCTTAAATACTAGATAAGAGGGCGAAAGCAATAAATATTTTCGCCTTCACATATTATGATAATTTGTTTATAATTTCTTATATCATTTTTTATATCTTCATAGAAAATTTGGGTATTATTTGGACACTAAGAAACCACCTTTTGCAATAATTTCAAATATATTGATGCATTAAAAAATCAGTATTTATAATAGTTTTTAGAGTTTTAGCCTTCATAATTCAAAATAGAATATATTTTTTATTTAATTAATAGAAAAGGAAAGAGAGGAAAGCTAGAGAATGCGGGTTTTATTAGCTGATGATGAAAAGGAGTTAACTAATGCGCTCACAGCCATTTTAAAACATGAACATTATGCAGTGGATGTGGTCTATCATGGAGAAGACGCCTTAGATTATGGAAAGACAGGAAATTATGATGTGATAATTTTAGATATCATGATGCCAAAGATAGATGGACTAACTGTTTTAAAAGAACTAAGAAGAAATAAAATGAATACCCCTATTTTATTATTGACAGCTAAGTCTGAAATAGAAGATAAAATAACAGGATTAGATATGGGAGCAGATGACTATTTGAGTAAGCCATTTGCAATGGGGGAATTGCTTGCCAGAATAAGGGCAATGACTAGAAGAAAATCAGAATTCACTCCTAATGTGATACAGGTAGGAAATCTTATATTAAATAAAGAGAGTTTTGAATTATCTACAGAAAAGGAAAGTATACGTTTGAGTAATAAAGAATATCAGATGATGGAATTATTTATGAATCATCCAAAACGGTTATTTTCCACAGAACAGTTTATGGAAAAGATATGGGGATATGATTCGGAAGCAGAAATCAATGTGGTTTGGGTTTATATTTCTTATCTCAGAAAGAAATTGAATTTATTAGAAGCAGATGTAGAGATAAAAGCATCTAGAGGAGCAGGATATATGCTCGTTTGAGGGATAGTATGATTAAAAAGTTACAAAGAAAATTTATAAAGATAGCTATGATTTCTTTTGGTTTCGTGTTATTTTTAATTATTGGTGCGATTAATTTTATGAATTTTTATCAGATGATACATAGAACGGATCATATATTAAATGTATTAGCGGAAAATAATGGAAAATTTCCGAGAATAGAAAAAGAGAAAAAGAAGCCTGTTAGACCTAATATTATGATGGAGATGGGGATTCATTTTACAGAAGAAACCCCCTATGAAACGAGATATTTTATCGTGAAATGGAATAAGGATCAGCAGATAGAAGAAATAAATACCGGTCATATCGCTGCGATATCTTCTAAAGAAGCACAAGAATATGCTCTGAAAGTGATGGAAACAGGAAAAAAGAAAGGTTATATGGATGAATATAAATTTTTATTGATAGAAAAGGAAGATGCTTTTCTTTTGATTTTTTTAGATTGTCATCAGGAATTATTTATGGTCGCATTTGTATGTTTTTGGTCATGCGTTATTATGATAATAAGTTTGATGATTGTGTTTGTTCTTCTTTTTATTTTTTCTAAAAGAGCGATAAAGCCAGTGGCAGAGAGTATAGAAAAACAAAAACAATTTATTTCTGATGCAGGACATGAAATTAAAACTCCAATCACGATTATATCGGCGAATGTAGATGTATTGGAATTGCTAGAGGGAGAGAATGAATGGATCTTGAGTATTCGGCATCAGATAAAGAGATTGACAGAATTAGTACAAGGGCTTTTAAATATGGCGAAAATGGAAGAACAGGAGAAATTAGAGCTTGTTAGATTTTGTATGAATGAACTGGTAAAAAAAGAAGTAAAAGCCTTTGAGGTGTTAGCTCAGGCGGAGGAAAAAGAGATAAAGATCAATATAGATTCAGAGGTATGGTGTGTAGGAGAGGAAAAAAGTATTCAGCAATTAATCAATATTTTATTGGATAATGCGATCAAGTATTCTAGTAAGGGAAGTGATATTGAAATTACAGTGAGGCAGCAGAAAAAAGGGATCAGGTTAGAGATAGAGAATACAGTGGAAGATTTGCCAGTGGAAGAGTTAGATAAATTGTTTGATCGATTTTATCGTATGGATTCTTCAAGAGCGAGAGAAACAGGTGGATATGGAATCGGATTAGCGATGGCAAAAGCAATTGTAGAGCGTCATAAGGGAAAAATATGGGCAGAAAGTGTGGATAGAAATAAAATAAAATTTATTGTTCTTTTTTGATTTCCTTTTTTTATAAAAATATATAGTTTTAAAAATATTCTATAGAAGGTATATTTTGTAAGAGTTTTCTATTTGTTATTGTAATAGGTTAAGAATAAAAATGTTTTAGAATAGATATTATTTAGATTACTTTAGAAACAAAGGGGCGCGGTGGCAAGGAAGTATTCCAGCGAAGCCGCGCTTTCGCTCCGTTCCAGACGTAGTGGATACTAAATTCGCAAATCCCGCTTCTTGCGGGTTTGCTCATTAAGTACCAACGTCTTCCAAGGGGCTTCTTATGGAATACGTCCTTGCCGCCGCTACTTTGATGGCTGTTCTAGTCTGTGAAAGGCGAGTTTCATTATAACAATAGAATAGAAGGGTGAAATTGTGAATAGGTTACATAGCATTAGAGCGTATAGAAAGTCAGTCTATACGTTCTATTTTTTTACTTATGGTTTACAGCAATTTTCGATAATATATGTAATTACAAAATTTTAAAAATATATAAATGATAACCTTTCTGAGAATTGTTTTTATATATCCTCACTTAAATTTCATAGTTTATCGTAACATTCATTTTTCAAAAAGTAGAATAGCCAACAAAGTAGCGGAGGTAAGGAAGTATTCCATAAGAAGCCCCTTGGAAGACGTTGGTACTTAATGAGCAGTTCCGCGAGGAAGCGGGGCTACGAATTTAGTACCATTACGTCTGGAACGGAGCGAGAGCGCGGCTTCGCCTAAATACTTCCTTACCGGAGCGTCCCCTTTTGGAGTTTCGTAATTACCTATTTTCTAATATATGAAAAGGAGAGGAGAATAGAAATTAAAAATGAGCAACACATTTTTTTTGATAAAATAAAAAATTTTAAAGTAAATTTTAAGTAGAGTCGGTACAATGGGTATCAGATAGATACAAGGAGGAAGTTTTATGAATGATTATCAGGATACATTTAAACGATATGAAAAAAAATATTTATTGACAGAAATACAATATAAAACATTAATGTCTTTTTTAGAGAACAGATGTAAGATGGATCGATTTGGAAAAACTAATATTTGTAATATTTATTTTGATACTCCGAATTATCAGCTAATCAGAAATTCTTTAGAAAAGCCAATCTATAAAGAAAAGCTGAGGTTGAGAAGTTATGGAATAGCAGGGATAGAGGGTACAGTATTTGCGGAATTGAAAAAGAAATATAAGGGAGTAGTTTATAAAAGGCGTGTGGATATGAAATTATATGAGGCAGAGGACTATTTATATGAGAAACATTCTGTTAGAAAAAAGAATCAAATCACAAATGAAATTGACTGGTTTTTAAAATATTATCAGGAAATTATGCCTGTTATGTATATTTCTTATCAAAGAATCGCTTTGACAGGGATAGAAGATCCTAATTTAAGAATCACTTTTGATAAAAATATTTTATGGAGAGAGGAAGAATTACATCTGTATCAGGAAATCTGGGGAAATCCTATTTTACAGGAAGAAGAGAGGCTGATGGAAATAAAAATGGCAGGGTCTATGCCGTTATGGCTGGCAAAACTTCTGGATCAATTAAAAATATATCCTGTTTCTCTATCCAAATATGGAAAAAGTTATCTGCAATTACAAGAAAAAAAGAGAGGACAGAAAGGAAGTGTTGTTTGTGCTTAATCAGATATTTCAGAGTATTATCATTACTGAAAATTCTAGTCAATTTTCTATTGGAACATTTTTATTATGTACACTCTGTTCTATCCTTTTAGGAGCAGGGATTGCAGGAGTACATATTTTTAAAAATAAAAGCAGCAAAGGATTTTTCATGACTATCGCTTTAATGCCAGTGATCGTGCAAATGGTGATTATGTTGGTAAATGGAAATTTGGGAACAGGCGTAGCGGTTATGGGAGCTTTTAGCTTAGTTCGTTTTCGCTCTGCTCCCGGAAATGCCAGAGAAATCAACACTATTTTTTTGTCAATGGCAGTGGGATTAGCGACTGGAATGGGGTATTTAGCAATCGCGATTTTATTTGTTGTTATTGTCAGTGTGATTCAGATTCTCTATATGATGTCAAACTTTGGAGAAGCAAAGCAAAAAGAGAGAACATTAAAGATTACGATTCCAGAAGGATTAGATTATACCGGAATTTTTGATGATTTATTTAAAGAGTATACAAAGCAATCAGAATTATTACAGGTGCGCACAGCGAATATGGGAAGTTTATATAAATTAGATTATCATATTATTTTGAAAGATGTAAATAAAGAAAAAAAGTTTTTAGATGATTTGCGATGCAGAAATGGAAACTTAGAAATTTCCTGTGGGAAAATATCATATGGAAAGGAAGAACTATAGGAGGGAAAAAATGAGAAGGAAACTATATTATATCGGAGTATATTTTGCTTTAATCACAGGAATTGTGGGTTGCGGAACAGCACAAGCGCAGGGGAGTACAGATATCACAGAAAAACAGGAAAGTACTATTACGAAATCTGAAATAGAAGAAACAAAGACATCAAATGAAATACAAAGTGATGAAATAGTATGGGATACAGAGTTTACGACTAGAGATCTGGAAGTAGGATATGAAGAAGTGGATGCAACGAAAATTACATTTTCTGATACTGGAATTGAAGTGAAAGGAAATGGCGTAAAAATAAATGGAACAACTTTAACGATAGAACAAGAAGGGAGTTATGTTTTTTCTGGTAGCTGTGAGGAAGGGCAGATTATAGTGAATGTTTCTGATACAGAAAAAGTCCAGCTCATTTTAAAAAATTTAGAATTACATTGTGAAAAACAATCTCCCATCTATATAAAAAAAGCAGATAAAGTATTTATAACTCTAGAAGAAGGAACAAAGAATAAGCTGAGTGATGGGACAGAATATATTTTAGAAGAAGAAAATAATAATTTAGACGGTGTTATTTTCAGCAAGGCTGATTTAACGATCAATGGCAGTGGAACATTAGAGATTATAGGGAATTATAAACATGGGATTGTTTCTAAAGATGATCTGGTGATCACAGGAGGAGAAATTTTTGTCACAGCAATAAAAGGCGGACTCTATGGAAAAGATTGTGTGAAGATTAAAGAAGGACAATTTACACTGAATACCGGAACAAATGCCATAAAATCAGATAATGAAGAGGATTCAGATAGAGGCTATGTTTATATCTGTGGGGGAAATTTTGTGATTCAAACAGATACAGATGGAATAAAAGGACAAAATTTAGTATGGATTGTGAATGGAAGTTTTCAAATTTCCGCAGCAGAGGATACCATTCATTCAAATGGAGATGTGTGGTTAGAGGGTGGCAATATTACATTAACTGCGGAAGATGATGCAGTACATGCAGATGGAGATTTACAGATAACAGATGGGAAAATCGACATTTTAAAAAGCTATGAAGGACTAGAAGGAGCGACAGTGACAATTACAGGAGGAGAAATTTCATTAGTATCGAGTGATGATGGCATCAATGCTGCTGGTGGAAGTGATGGAGAAGAAACTACAAATGGAAGAACCCCTGATAGTTTCCGAGCAAATAGCAATAATTTTATTAAAATTACAGGAGGCATTATCAAAATCAACGCCTCAGGAGATGGGATTGATTCTAATGGAAATTTCTATATGGATGATGGAAGCGTTTATGTAGATGGACCAACGAGTAATGCAGATGGAGCTTTAGATTATGATGGAGAAGCTGTGATCACAGGCGGAAAAATAATTGGAGTTGGATCATCAGGTATGGCACAGAATTTTGGTACTTCTTCCACACAATGTTCCTTTTTATATGGATTTTCACAGATGCAAAAACAGGGAAGTACCATTATTTTAACAGATAGTGAAGGAGTCGAACTATTTCAATATACCCCTCAAAAAGATTATCAATCAGTACTCATCAGTCTTCCAGAATTAAAAGAAGATAATATATATTATTTGACCTGTGGGGAAAATGAAAAAGTGGAAATTACATTAGAAACAACGATAAGCAATATCGGAATAGGAGGTTTTGGAATAGGTGGCATGGGAAGACCAGGAAATAGAGGAAATGGAGAAATGCCTCAAATGCCACAACTACAAGAAGGAATGGAAGGAATGCCACAAATGCCCCAACCACAAGAAGGAATGGAAGATATGCCACAAAGACCAGAAAGAAAAGATAGAGGATTAAAAGGAAATAAAGAGATGGAAATTCCAGAAAATCCATCCATGTAAATGTAAAGGAAATATTTTGACCAAAGGTTCGCGGCGGGAAAAATAAATTCAAAAGAAGCCGCGCGTTAGCTACGTTCCAGACGTAATTGTGCTAAATTAGCAGCCCCGCGGC
>CANRVK010000183.1 GCA_947643285.1 uncultured Eubacteriaceae bacterium | reverse complement strand
GGAACGGAGCGGGAGCGCGGCTTCGTTGGAATAGCTTTGGGTCTGAGCGGAAACAAACGGAAAGCAATGAAAATAGTTCTATTTATGTATTTTTTTATTGTATTCGATTTAGGAATAAGGTATAATATACAAAGACTTCTCAGAAGAAGTAATGATGCGCGAAGAGCAGCGCAGAAATGAGGTGAAATATGAAAATTCAAAATTATTATGAGAATCCTTCTATCTTACATATAGGAACAGAGGAAAATCGTTCTTATTATATCCCTTTAGATAAAGAAGGAAAAGAAAGAGTGTTTTCTTTAAATGGAGAGTGGAAATTTAAGTATTATACTTGTCCATATGATGTGGAAGAGGACTTTATAAAAGAAGATTTTTGCGATTTCGGTTTCCACACTATTCCAGTGCCGAGCTGCTGGCAGATGCAAGGCTATGATAAGAATCAATATACGAATGTAAATTTCCCATTTCCTTATGACCCACCTTATGTTCCAAAGGAAAATTCCAGCGGAGCATATATTCAAAAATTTTCCTTGACAAAAGAGCAATCACAGCAGGAAATTTATCTCAACTTTGAAGGTGTGGATTCTTGTTTTTATCTCTGGATCAACGGAGATTTTGTAGGATATAGTCAAGTTTCTCATTCTACCAGTGAATTTAATATTACGAAATGGGTAAAGGAAGGCGAAAATAAGGCAGCGGTCTTAGTCTTAAAATGGTGTCATGGAAGTTATTTAGAAGATCAAGATAAATTCCGCATGTCTGGTATCTTTCGAGATGTCTATTTATTAATAAGACCAAAGGCGCATATTCGCGATTATTTTATAAAAGCAGATGTAAAAGATGATTTTGAAAAGGCTCAAATAGAAGTGGATTTTTCTTTTGTGGGAGATGTGAAAACAGAACTCATTTTGAAAGACGCAAAGGGAGAAGAGGTTTATCATATTGCAGAGTGTAAGGAAAAAGAGAGTTTTACGATAGAAAATCCTATTCTATGGAATGCGGAAAAACCATATTTATATACTATGATTTTAAAGACAGAAGAAGAAATGATTGAGCAGAAAGTAGGAATAAAAAAGGTAGAAATCAAAGAAGGCGTATTTTTTATAAATGGAGTGCCTGTGAAATTAAAAGGAGTGAACAGACACGACAGCGATCCGAAAACAGGATTTACTATCAGTAAAGAGCAGGCATTAAAAGATTTATCTTTGATGAAACAGCATAATATTAATGCTATTCGTACCAGTCATTATCCAAATGCTCCTTGGTTTACAAAGTTATGTGATGAATATGGATTTTATGTGATTTTAGAGGCTGACTTAGAGGCACATGGTGCAACGGCATTTTATCATGGTTCTTATGAAGGGACTTATGGAGATATCGTGCAAAGACCTATTTATGCTGAGGCTATTATAGATAGAGTGAAGAGGGCAGTGATAAGGGATAAAAACTGTGTCAGTGTATTTATGTGGTCGATGGGGAATGAAGCAGGAATCAGTGATGCGATAGAGGATGCAGGGAGATGGGTGAAAACTTATGATCCGACCCGATTGGCACATTATGAAGGAGAGCGCTGGGAAACAGGAGGGCATAAAGCAGATCGCTCTATGTGGGATGTGCATAGCAGAATGTATTCTGATTTTAATGAGATTGATAGTTATTTTAAAGAGCCAGAACCCAGAAAACCTTTTCTGCTCTGTGAATTTGCTCATGCGATGGGAAATGGACCGGGAGATTTAGAGGACTATTATCAGAAGATCTATCATACTCCGGGATTTATGGGAGGATTTATTTGGGAATGGTGTGACCATGGAATCTATATGGGCAGAACCGTAGAAGGAAAGGATATTTATTATTATGGAGGGGATTCGGGAGAATTTCCGCATGATGTTAATTTCTGTATGGATGGATTAGTTTATCCTTATCGAAAGCCACATACAGGATTATTGGAATATAAGAATGTGATTCGCCCTATGAGAGCGAAATTATTAGAAGCGAAGACAGGAAAAATAGAATTGTGGAATACCAGAAATTTTACATCTAGTCAAGAGGATATCGATGTGAGCTGGGAAATGCGCAAAGATGGTGTGCTGATAGGGAATGGAGAATGGAAAGATGCTCCGAATGTGAAGCCGATGCAGAAAGTAGAAACTATTTTACCTATGAAAATACCAGAAGAATCAGGAATTACAATCAGACTTTTTTATAGGAAAAAGGAAGCAGCGCCATTTTTAGAAAAGGGATTTCTCTATGGGTTTGATGAAATCATTTGTACTTCCAAAAGAGAATATCACAAAGAAGTTACTCCAAAGGATACAATAACGATAAAACAAGATGAGAGATATGTGATTGTGGCAGGAGAAAAATTTCGATATGTATTTGATGGGTATAAAGGAACTTTCTGTGAAATCGTTCATCATGGATGCAGTTATCTGACAAAACCGATGGAATATAATATTTATCGTGCTCCTATGGATAATGATAGAAATCAAAAATGGGAGTGGATGGCTGCAGGATATCATAGAGCTAAAGTGAGAGTATATCAGATGGAAGCAAAAGAAAAAGATGGCTGCGCTTTTATTGATGCAGAGCTTAGTTTAGCACCGATTTATATTCAGAGAATATTAAATATAAAGGCAGAGTTTATCATAGACGGAGAGGGAATGATAAAGGCGAATTTGAGAGTGGATAGAAATTCAGATATGCCATATCTTCCGAGATTTGGAGTACGTTTGTTTTTGCCAAGAGAATTTAATAAAGCAGAATATTTAGGATATGGACCATATGAAAGTTATCTTGATAAACACAGAGCTTCTTATTATGCAGTGCATAGAGATATTGTGAGCAATATGCATGAGGATTATATCAAACCTCAAGAAAATGGAAGCCATTGTGGCTGCAGATATTTACAGGTGGAGAAATCTTATCAGGATATCATAAAGGTGGAAGCAGAAGAATTTTCTTTTAATTTGTCGGAATATACACAAGAAGAATTGATAGCAAAACGTCATAATTATGAACTAGAAAAATCAGGGGATACGGTATTGTGCATTGATTATAAAATGAGCGGCTGTGGAAGTGGAAGCTGTGGACCACAGTTGATGCCAAAGTATCAATGTAAAGAAGAACAGATAGAATTTACATTTGATTTGAGCTTTATGGAAAGTGGTTTTGGAGAGTAAACAATATCGGCTATAAAGGAAGAAGGTAAAAAAGCGGCTGCAGGAAATAGGAATAGAAAATATGGAGAATAAATCTATTTCTGCAGCCGCTTTTTTTATAAGATTTGATAAAAATAACAGAACTTTAATGGCAGGGAATGAAAACTATTTTTTCTTTAGAAATTCTTTTTAATTTTCTATCGACCATCTTTAAAATTATTTTTTAAAATAGAAATATATAAAGTGGAAAAGATAAATAAAGAGGAAGAAGAGAGTGTGAAAAGTGATGGATATTGCGACGTTAAATCAATATTTTATACAATATGGAGCTATTTTTGTATTTGTAATAGTATTTTTAGAATACTTAAATTTGCCGGGGTTTCCGGCAGGAATCATTATGCCATTGGCAGGAATATGGGCATCAAAGGGAGAAATCAGTTTTTTTATGACAATGGTATTATCTGTGAGTGCGGGATTGTTAGGAAGTTGGATTTTATATTTTCTGGGGAGATTTGGCGGAGATGTTTTTTTAAAGGCATTTGGAAAGAAATTCCCAAAACAACAGGAGCTAGTTTTAAAAAATATGGAAGTATTGCGACAAAAGGGATCTATAGGTGTATTTATCAGTAAGTTGTTGCCTATGGTGAGAACGATTATTTCTATTCCAGCAGGAGCAATAAAAATGGATTTTATTAAGTACAGTATAAGCTCTGTATTGGGCATTTTTATTTGGAATTTTGTATTTGTCGGAGCAGGTTATGTATTCGGAGAAGCTGTATTTGAAATGTTTGGATAGAGAGGGAATGAGTATGAGAATTGCGATGTTTACAAATAATTATAAACCATTTATCGGAGGTGTGCCAATTTCTATTGAACGGTTGGCAAAGGGATTGCGCAGTCTGGGGCATATTGTCTATATCTTTGCGCCAGAATATGAAACTAGAACAGAAGATGAAACTTATATCATTCGTTATAAAACTTTTCAAAAAAAGATGAAAAATGGTTTTGTCTATCCAAATAGTTTTGATCCAGCAATTGAGGAAAAATTTACTTCTCTCTGTTTTGATGTGATTCATGTACATCATCCAATGATGATAGGGCAGACGGCATTATATCTGAGTAAAAAATATCAAATTCCATTAGCATATACTTACCATACACGATATGAAGAATACTTACATTATTTTAAATTTTTTGAGAAGATAGAAAGGGATATTGAGGGGAATATTTCTTCTATTGCGATAAAGAAAGCAGAAAATAAAATGCTGCTGTATAGTAAATCTGTATTAGTTCCAAAACTTATCCGCATATTCACAAATAACTGCGATTTAGTATTCGCTCCAACTAAAATGATGAAAGAAAATTTAATCGCGAAGGGAACAAAGACGCCGATTGAGGTTCTGCCAACAGGACTGTTGTCTTCTTCTTTTATAGAAGATGAGAAAAAATCAGAAGAGATCAGAAGAAAATACAAAAATGGAAAAAAATATCTGCTCTGCACAACAGCGCGTTTAGAAAAGGAAAAGAATTTAGAATTTTTACTGCGCGGAATTGCAGAATTAAAAATACAGTTAGAAGGCTGTTTTCAGGTGCTGATTTTAGGAGATGGAAAGCAGAGAAAAGAGTTAGAAGAATTAGTAAAACAGTTAGAAATAGAAGATGTGATAAGTTTTATAGGAAGTGTGCCAAATGAAGAGATAAAGGATTATCAATTCGCCAGTGATTTATTTTTATTTTCTTCTAAATCGGAAACACAAGGCATCGTATTATTAGAGGCGATGGCAGCGAGAAATCCAGTGATTGCGGTAAAAGCGAGTGGAGTGGTAGATGTAGTGGAGAATGGAAAAAATGGCTTTATGACAGAAGAAGATATTTCTGAATGGGCAAAGGCAGCGGCAGATGTATTAGTCAATCCATTTCTCTATGATAATTTAAAAGAAGGTGCTAAGTATACGGCAGAACAGTATCAGACGAGAGAAATAGCACATATAGCACAAGAAGTATATAAAGAGATGATACAGGAAAAACAAAATAATAAGAAGAATAAGAAATGGAGTTATCACTATGAGAAAGGAGAAATCCAACAAGTTATCGCTTCTATTAAACAGTTATTTGTGGCTAGTTAGTAAAACAACGAAGTTTGAGATAAAAAATATTGAAAATTATTCTCCAAATAAAATAGCGGGATATTGGCATGAGGATAGCTATGCGATGAACTTAGTATTAAAGGAATTGGCGAAAAAAGATCCCAATATTCGAGTGATTGTAACAGCGGATACCAGAGGGAATTATATTGAAGATATGATTAAGAACTGTGGTGGAAGCGCGATTCGGATACCAGATGGTTTTGGAGCAAAGCCATTTTTAAAATCTTTGATAAAAGAGGCAAAAGAAGATTGTACCATAGCTACCGCTTTAGATGGGCCGTTAGGACCTAGACATGTGCCAAAGACCATAATGTTTTTTTTATCTGAAGTTGGAAAAAAGGAGTTTGTTAGTGTCTGTTTTACGTATTCAAGGTGTTTGCGGTTAAAGAGGAGATGGGATCATTATGCGATACCATTACCTTTTACAAAGATAACAGCAGTCTTATATTTTTATGGCATTGTAAAAAAAGCAGATAGCCAAAATATTCCTATTGTTTTAGAAAATTCTTCTGATCAGGATGAAAAATAGAAGAGTTTATGTTATAATAAAGGACAATAAGAGTAGGATTGTTTTTCTTGTTTCAATTCTACAAATAAAATAAAGGCAGGTTAATTATTACAATGGAAGCGAATCACATTTTAATTGTAGAAGATGATAAAGACATTCGAGAAGGAGTGGAAATTTATTTAAAGAGTCAGGGATATGAAGTATTTCAGGCTGGAGATGGAATAGAGGGGTTGCAGGTTTTAGAGAGAGAGGAAATTCATCTGGCGATTGTAGATGTCATGATGCCTAGAATGGATGGAATTAAAATGACAGTGAAATTAAGGGAGAAATATGATTTTCCTGTTATTATGCTGTCAGCGAAATCAGAAGAAGTGGATAAAATAGCGGGATTGAATATTGGAGCAGATGATTATGTGACAAAGCCATTTACTCCAATGGAATTGATGGCGAGAGTGAATTCCCAACTGAGGCGTTATAAAAAGTTTATGGAGAAATTGGAGAAGAGGGATAAAGAGAATGTCTATAGTATTGGAGGGTTGGAAATTAATGAAGATACTGTAGAAGTGAGTGTAGATGGAAAACCAGTGAAGTTGACGCCGATAGAGTTTAAGATTTTATTGCTGTTGATGAAAAATCCCGGACGAGTGTTTTCCGCAGATGAAATTTATGAAAGAGTTTGGAATGAAAGAGCGATTAATACAGATACCATCATGGTTCATGTTAGAAATATTCGTGAAAAGATAGAAGTGAATCCCAAAGACCCGAAATATTTAAAGGTGGTGTGGGGAGTTGGGTATAAGATAGAGAAACAGTGAAGTTTGTGATTGGATTGGGTTTAACATGGGAATCAAAGGTTCGCACAGGAAAGAAACATTCCAACGAAGCCGCGCTTTCGCTCTGTTCCAGACGTAGCGGTACTAAATTCGCGGTTTCGCTTCTTGCGAAACTGCTCAT
>CANRVK010000182.1 GCA_947643285.1 uncultured Eubacteriaceae bacterium | reverse complement strand
ACCGCTACGTCTGGAACGGAGCGAAAGCGCGGCTTCGTTGGAATAGTTCCTTCCCCTCGCGAACCTTTGTATCTAAACTACCCTAACCTATAATCTCTTTCTAAAGAACCTATTCCTCTTTCTATACAAAACGATTCACCAATTCTCCTAACCCCGGGTCAGTTGTTCCCTGTCCCAATGCATTGAACTTCCACTCATCATTATGACGATATACTTCCCCAAAAATCATAGCCGTCATATTAGAATAATCCTCTGTCAAGTTATATTTACACATCTCTGTACTATTTCTTCCATCTACCACTCGAATATAAGCATTTTGTATCATACCGAAATGCTGTTTTCTCTGCATTGCCTGATAGATATTCACAACTAAAATAATCTTATCATATTCTGAGGGAACTTTCTTCAAATCTACAATAATCTGCTCATCATCTCCATCACCTGCACCGGTCAAATTATCGCCCATATGCTTTACTGCACCAGATTTATGTTTCAAATTCCCAAAATAAACAACATCTGCTTTATCGCGAAACTTTCCACTGATACATAAAATAGCAGACGCATCACAGTCAATCGGCTCTGGCTTACGTGCAAATAATCCAGCTTTTTTTCTCGGCGCTTCATCCCAGCCGAGTCCAATTATGATTTCACTCAACCCTGCATTATCCTTCGTTAAACTCACCTTTTGTCCTTTTTGTAAACTAATAGACATTTTCTTATCCCCCTATTCTGTTTCCACTCCAAAGCTGGCACAAAGTGCTCCTAAACCACCTTGATATCCATTTCCAATCGCATTAAATTTCCATTCTTCATTGTTTTTATATAACTCACCAAAAACAACGGCGGTTTCAATAGAAAAATCTTCCCCTAAATCATAGCGAAGCAATTCTTCCCCTGTTTCCTCATTATAGATGCGGATAAACGCATTACTCACCTGTCCGAAATTTTGATGTCTTTCTTCTGCCTCATAAATCGTAGCTGTAAATGTAATTTTTGTGATATCAGCAGGAACTAGAGATAAATCCACTTTCACTTGTTCATCATCTCCCTCACCTGCGCCGGTCAGGTTATCTCCCATATGCTGTACTGAACCGCTCGGATGTTTTAAATTCCCATAGAAGACAAAATCTTCTGATTTGGATACTCTCCCAGAATCTGTTAACAGAAAAGCTGCTGCATCTAAATCAAATGCTCCTCCTGTATCATATTGATTGACATCCCATCCTAATCCCACTACTACTTTCTTAAGTCCCGGATTATCCTTTGTAAGACTCACTTTTTGACCTTTTTTTAAACTGATTGGCATATTTTTCTCCATCACTTTCTTACAAATTTAATATTCTAACATCTCTTAAGCTACTTCAATCCCATAATGTCCACATAATGCTGCTAACCCACCTTGGAATCCGCTTCCTATCGCATTGAATTTCCATTCTCCATTATTTCTATATAATTCCCCTACCACAATCGCTGTTTCAATAGAGAAATCCTCTCCTAAATCATAACGGATAATCTCTTGATTATTGGTTTCATCTACAATACGAATAAATGCATTGGAAACCTGTCCAAAATTCTGATGTCTTACATCTGCATCATAGATAGTAACAGTAAATGCAATTTTTTGAATATTTGCTGGAATCTTGCTCAAATCCACGAATACCTGCTCATCATCACCTTCGCCATCACCAGTCAAATTATCACCCATATGTTTCACTGCACCGCTTGGATGCTCTAAATTTCCATAAAAAACAAATTCCTTTTCTGTAGGAGTCTTTCCATTTTCTCCCAATAAAAATGCTGCTGCATCTAAGTCAAAATCTGCTCCAGAATCAAACTGATTGACATCCCAACCCAGTCCTACCATAATCTTTTTCAGACTCGGATTTCCTTTCGTTAAATCTACTTTTTGCCCTTTTGTTAAATTAATTGGCATATTTTTCTCCTCCTGTCTTTATTTTTTTGTTACTTTATAAGAAATTGCGCCTAAGATATCCGTCTTGTGCAGTAAAAACATGCTTTTATTTTTTATCTCTGGTAAACCATAGACACCCATAGGCGATTTATCAAGAGCGCAATAAACTCACCTTTTGTACCTCTAACTTCATACTCTTTTATCTGGCATCTGACACTTTTGATAAAATTCCTGCTTCATTCGATCTAATTTCACCTGATCTTCTTGTCTTTGTTTTCTCGCATTTTCCTGAATCTGTTTCGTTTCTTCAATTCCGTTGAGAATCGTATGCCATGTACTCTCTAATGTTTCTATCTTAATAGAACTTCCAGATGCCATAGCTGCTGTCAATTTAGACTGAGCTACTGTATTCTCTGCATTTTTCATCAACATCTGATTTGTTTTCTCATCTAATGCTGCCATCGCTTCCGCCTGCACTTTCTGTCTTTTTAACATAATCGCCTGTGCCAAAGCCTGTTTAAACACGGGCAAAGTAATAATAAAAGCTGAATTGATCTTTCTCACTAAATTCATATTGCTAAATTCCATTGTTTTTAACATTGGAATAGACTGCATCGCTACATTTTCTGCTATTCTCAGATCCTGTGTTCTTTGTTCTAACATCATTTTTGCCTGTTCTAATCCAGTTAATTCAAATTGAATAGAATTATCTCCGGAATTTTCTAATTCTTGTTGTTTCTGTGCGATATAAGCATCAATTTCTCTGATTCCCTGCTCTCCTGCCAGAATATATTTCACCAGCTCATGATAATACTTGACATTGACATCAAACATCTCTTCTAATTTCCGATTAGACTGCTTAATTTCTGATTCATATTGCTTTAACTGAATATAAATCTTATCCACTTCGTCGCCCATGGTATGATATTTCGCCAATACTTTATCTAATTGTTTTTTCGCATTGGTAAATAATTTTTTAAATCCATTTGGATTCTCTTTGATCTCATCAATGTCAAATTTATCCATAATCTTCGCCAATGTATTGAGCATTTCACTGGATTCATTGAGCTGTTCCATATTCATGCTATTTAACACGGTATCAGAACATCTTGAAATCTCTTCCGCCGCTTCACTTCCAAACGATACAATCGTTTCCAGATTAAATACCTCTATTTGGCTCACTAAAGCGTCTACTTCTTGTGAATTTTCCAGCCTTGTAGTCAGTTGATTTCTGTCCTCTTGAATATCATATTCCACTACAGCCAACTCCTGCCTTTCTTGCTGCACGGTCGGCGCAGATGGAGTCTGTATTTGATTTCTTGTTAAATTAATCGCCATATTTTCGCTCCCTTTCTTTAATTTCTTCCAAATATCCTCTCTCTAAAAGACTGCAGCAAATTTCCATTTGTAGCAGGTTTTAAATGCGGCACTTGCATATCATACATATATTCTCCGATTTGATGTTCCACCAACACAGGTTTCACAAAATGTTTTTCTATATTTTGATACCCAGTAGGAACAAAAAATATAATATCAAATCCGACTAAATTTAAAAACCCTGCGATAATACTATCTTCTAACGAATAAATCGCCTCATTTGTATCAATAAAAATCATCTTTGGCAAAACCTTTGTAAAATCTATCTTCTGAATCAGCCGCACAATATTCTTATTTAAGTTTAAAATAGTCGCCACAATCGTATATTCCACGCCAGAAGTAAACGTCCCTTTTATCAATTTCAGATCAATCAATAACTGCATCTTATCTAAAATATAATCTTGCATTTCTTCTCTTAAATATCCATAAGGATATACGGCATGTTCCTTTATTTTCTTTTTTTGTACCTTCCCATTTTTAAAAAACTCTGTGGCATATTGCTTCATCGGATTCCCTTCTCTGCTGTCCACAAAAGGAACTTTCGTTATCACACAAGTATCTTCTGTCACCAGCTTTTTCACTTCCTGCCAATATGCCGTTTTATTCCCATCTTTGACCCCACAGACTTTCGCAAATATCACTGGCAATGTCACTTTTCCATCTACAATTCCAAAATTGGGTCGATATTTTGATTCCTGATTCCAAAGAATCGCAATTTCCTCATACATTGTCTGAAGAGATACTGACATCGCTTTGCTATATTGCTGATTCCGATAAAGACCTGTCGTATCATCATATAACATAGAATTCAAATCCTGTTCCGCATGAAATGCCGCTGTCCCCATCCGAATCTCAGAATTTTCTTTGGGATATCGATCCACATTCATCGATAATTCATAACTTTTTTCTATCAAATTAGTATCTTCTAACACACTGGACACATTCAAATTAGGAGATAAAACCACTACATCTACAGGAAGTTTCGCCAAGAATCGTAAAAACAACGCCTCACTTTCACTCCCACATGCCCCTAAAAGCAAAAATACAGAAACCTCCCCTTCTTTCCACCCCTGAAAAAGCTGTTCTTGATACCTTTTCAGCCAGCAGAGCAAATATACACTTTTATTCGTCAGCCTATTAAAATTAACATTTATCATCTTTTTCGCTTCTTCCAATAAAAGCTCTATAAAATATTTTTTCATCAACTGCTGGAGTTCAAAACTAGCGGTATATTGTATATTTCTCACTAAATCTGAGAGCATCTGTTCTAACTTCTGATAATTTTTTCTCTGTATTTTCGCTATCTCTTCCATCGTAGGAGATGCGATTTCCTTTTCCTCAATCACCACTCTGCGCCCACTATCTTTTAATTGCAAATATAACTGCAATAACTGGTTTAAATATGTGGTCTTATCTTCCACCCCACGCACTCTTAAAAAACAATTATAATAAAATCTAACATCTTCCCCTCTTTTAGAAGGACTTTTTAAAATATCTTCCCACGGATTCCCAGAAATCCAAATATTCGTACAAGGGATCTTCTTAGGTTCTTGTCCATAAAGCGCTCCCATTCTCTTTTTCTCTGCTACTTCTTTTTGTAAACCACGTATACTAAATTCCTTCGGAAAAGGTTTTATTTCCGTGGAATCCACCCATAATTTAGAAAACTGAGAAGCAGCATCTAACCTTAAATATTCCCCATCTCCCTGATACTCAAGCATCACAATATCACAGCCTGCATATGCCAAAATACATAACATCTTTAATTCATAATTACTGACCATACCTTCATATAGAATCTTAGGCAGCTTTTCCTTTCCAAGCTGCATTAAAATTCTCTCAAATTTATAATACATCCAGCACATAAATTTGATATAGGCATTTTTTAACATATTTTCATTTTTCCCCTGCTGCTTCATGCCATCAAGCGTCTGATAGATCGCCTCTGTCACATGTTTTCTCTGTATTTCATCTAAACGGGGCAGCCATTTTTTCAAACTATTATTGATAAAATTTTTCTCCATCCGAAATTCCATTCCCATAATCTCATCATAATAACTCAAATTATGTTCATCTGGATTCGGAATTCTGCCTTCTATCCAAACACCTGATATCCTAGCTGCTTCCAAATATTTTTCAATAAAATTTCTGATTTTTTCATTATATTTTGTAATCCGATAGAAATAAACACCTTTCTGTTCTCTCTGATTATAATCCTTAAAATAATCTTCTAAACTCTTTAATTCCACACAATTATACATCGTTTTTTATGTTATCCTCATATTTCTTTGTTTACTCTTATACTCTCTTTATCCTATTTTTATTCATAACATATCCAAAACTAGCTCCCAAAACTCCACCGACAATATGAGTGAGATTGGAAATATTACTTTTCACAAACAGTCCTTGAAAAATCTGTTCTCCTATATAGATCACAGCGACTAAAATAAAAGTCATCGGAATACTCCCATCTTTAATACTTGTAATCGAAGATAATAAAATAAACGCGAACACGATTCCGCTCGCTCCTAATAACATCGTATTAGGGAATAAAAGTATATGTACGAGTCCTGTCACCAATGCGGTGGAGAACATAATCGCTCCTATATTCCAAGATCCATATTTCTCTTCTAAGAGAGGTCCTACCACTAAAATTAATGTAATATTCCCTAAAAAGTGTTCCCAATCAGCATGTCCAAAAACATGTCCAATTAGTCGGAAATAAGTGAATGGATTTAAAAAAGAAGAACGATATACAGAAAATAAAGTTTTATTCGCCCACCCTTTGGTCAAAAAGTCTAATAATAAAGCCGCTAAACAGATAATAGAAAATGTTAAAACAACTGGTGAATTAAACGACACTCTGAATTTTCTATTTGTATTACTCAAATTTCATTCCTCCTTTTCTATTCTTAGGGGTTATTGTATCAAAAATTCTATGTTAAATCAATCATTTCTATCTAAATAGTTCTTATGTTCACAGGAAAAAACAAAATCCCGCTGAGGGAAAGGAATGTTCCAACGAAGCCGCGCTCCCGCTCCGTTCCAGACGTAGCGGACACTAAATTCGCAGCTTCGCTTCTTGCGAAACTGCTCATTAAGTGCCGACGTCTTCCAAGGGGCTTCTTTTGGAATCATTTCTTTTCCTCAGCTACTTTTTAGGCTCGGCTAATTTGTGAAAAACATACAAGAAACGGAAGCTTTACCGACTAAAATCAATAGTATTCGATATGCTGTTAAAGCAGCCTAACATTTACTTTCTAAAAGATATGTTTCTTTTTTCTGTATTTGAAGTTATGAGGTTAATTGAAAATTTTCGCCTGCAGGCGAGGGTTTTAATCTCATGATATAGACGATTACCATTCAACCTTTCTACTCTATAGTTATTAGATAATTGCAAAACTCTGAAAGCCATAGAACTACTGACTTTTCCGAATATCTATTCCCTGTATCTCCTCACAGAAACTTCATAGCTTATCGCAAGTTTCACTTT
>CANRVK010000181.1 GCA_947643285.1 uncultured Eubacteriaceae bacterium | reverse complement strand
ACTCCCTACTTCTGCTCCTTCTCCTGCCCCCACATAAAATGATCCCCACAAAACGGAACAAATAAAAAAATAGAATTTCCTAATTCAATCGTATCATAAGGATTAAGCGTCATAGGAGCATAGAGCGCATTATCATTCAAATATACAATCCCATTCGCATCTCCGGGCAACAATACCGTTTCTTTCTTCTTAGGATCAAACACAATAACAGCATGATTTCGTCTGGAAATTTCATTATCACCTAGAATCTGAATATCCATATCATCTGCACGCCCCACAAAATTCTTGCCCTGCACAATCTGATAATCCTTTCCCTGTCTAGGTCCGCTGATACACACAATCCACCCACAGACAGGTTTTACATCTTCTTTAAATAATTCTTCTTCTATATCAATCTCCGACTTTTGTACCTCTTTTTTTTCCTTTGTCGCTGTTTCAATATTACAATACGGGCAGACTGTCCCATATCTTTTTTTGCTGAATACATGTCCATTTTGACAATGAATTAAGTTTGATTCCGCCATTCTCGTTCACCATATCCTTTTCCTTTTGTTTATATCAAATAAGCTATTTCAGCTAACCAATAACTTCGTAAGCGCAATATAAATAATATCACCTTTCTCCAGTTTACACGGCTTCCCAGCTGCCAGCTTATATTTTTTTCCATCTGATTTTTGTATACTCACTCCATTTTTTATAGAAATATCCTCTACAAACCAATCATTTCCAGAATAATTCAACACCGCATGTTCTACTTCAATCATTCCGGCATAAGTCGTATGATCTAAATTAATATCTACCTGATTTTCTCCTATATCCCGTCCGATGACCATTCCTGTTTTTCCATATAGATTCCATCGGGCAAGAAATGTATTTTCTTCGCTCAATAAAATAACTTCTGTGATTCGATTTGTTTTGATTGGATTTCTCACAATAGTATCCTCTATTCCCTCTTCTCTCTCTTCGATAAATGCCAGAATAAAATAGACAAGAGCTAAAATTCCACTTCCCCAAACCCAAAACCATTTCCACTTATCTCTTAAAAAAAAATATGCAATTACTGAAATTAAAACACATAAGATAGACAGGAGCAGATTCATTAAATTTTTTCCTTTCATGATTTACCTCTATTTCATTTTCATTCCCATAAATTTTTCAAATAAATCTGTTGTATCTAAGGGATTTTGTTTTTTTAATTTTTCTTCCTTTGTGACTTCTTTTGTTTTGGGATCAAATCCAAAAAACTGTTCAAAGTTTTTATGTATTTGACTAAAATCTAAATCTACTTTTTGTGCCTGTTCTGCCCGTCCTTTCTTCTCTTTTGTCTGTTTTTCTTCTTTTTTCTGATTTTGTCCATTTCTCTCTAAATCATATTTCTCTCTCTTTTTGGAATCACTCAATATCGCATATGCATCATTGATCTCTTTAAATTTTGCTTCCATCGTGGCATCATCTGGATGCATATCTGGATGATATTTTTTTGCCAAAGCTCGAAATGCTTTTTTAATCTCTTCTTCGGTTGCATTAGGCTGTACCCCTAATATCTGATAAAAGTCTTTCATCACTATCCTCATTTCTTTATATTTCTAAAAAAGGCACGTCCAAAATACTGAACGTGCCTATCGCATATGTAAACCGTTTTATGCCTTGCTTCGCTCAAAAGAATACAGACAGTTTATGCCGGATATCCTCCGTCAATGGCGATATTTGCAAGTTTGTCTTTCTTTTGTTTTATTGTGAGAGTAAAAGTTCCTACCCCATCGGTATTTCCAAAATCCTCTTTGTAATCAATTACAAATGCATTTGGGAAACTATATTTACGTTCTACAATACTAGCATTGATAATTTCTACGGTCACTTTGCGATAACTAATCGCATTTTCTGCCGGAACCATAGACCATAATCCTAATTGTCTGGTGCTGTCAAATGGATCTCCATCTACTGCTGTTAAGATTTTACCAGAAATCACTAATGTACTTCCTACATCTTTGGTACGCGCATTAGAATCTAAAGGAATATCTGTTTTATAAACTACACTTCTCACACATTCTTTTGCGATTTCAAAAGATTCTGCACCTTCTACTGTTACTCTTAAAGACATATCTTACACTTCCTTTCTTTATTCTCCACCAAATCCGCCTTCAATACTTACACTCTTTGTCTTATCTTTCTTTTGTTTTACATGAAGATAAAATTCGCCAACACCATTTTCATCATCTAATGATTCTGAATATTCCATAACAAAAGCGTTTGGAAGTGTAAACTGACGCACTACTTGAGATGCAGATACTACCTCGATCTGTACATTACGATAACTATCTGCATTTTCGCTCGGCACTAAACTCCATTTTGCAAGATTTAAAGTAGAGTCTTGTTCTTCTCCACCTAAAGAGAATAACATTTTGCCCCAAATCTTCAAACTCGCACCGTTATCTGTTGCTCTTGCATTAGAATCTGCTGGAATTTCACTTTCAAATTCCACATTTTTGATGCATTCTTCGCTCAATTTTACAGGACCAGAACCATCAATTGTCAACCTAAAACCCATAATTTAACCCTCCATTTTCTATTTATTTGAAGCCAATCGATTGATTTGTACTTCCAAGTTCCTAGAACTTCCATTAAAAGATATGGTAAGTTCGCAAATACCAGTAGCATCATCAATAACAAAATCTAAACTGTCGCCCTCCGCAATAATCGCATTTACACAATCTTTGCGCGCTAACCATTTGCTCTTCTGACTAGAAGGATTGTTTGAGAAAAATGTAACAATATTATCCTCTTTAAAATCTCCACTGGTATATCTCAAAATTCTTTCTATATAAGTTGTAACCTGTGTCTTATAAACAGGTTCATAAGTAGAATTATCTGCATCATATAATAAATTACGTGCTTTATATACAGTAATATAATTAATATTTTTTCCATCTAAGCTGGCGTTTTCAGAAGCGAATATCCATCCAAAATTCTTTCGGTTTATTTCTCCCTTGATGGTATTTGTAAAACCTGTTATCTCTTTTGGCATGATCGTAGTGGTGCAGAGAGAATTATTACCTGCTTCTACATCATAACGAACACTTGGTAATTCCGAATCCACTTTTAACTTTCTAAAATGATCCTTCATATATTCAGGACACTGTGTTGCTGCGCGGAAACCTGCCGCTACATAGGCAGCGCCGATATAAACGCCTTCTATCCACAACCGCATGATATCTTCCTTTTCCTCAGAAAGCTGTGCGGTATTGTCATCGGTAAGATACATTTTTTTATCTATCGTAACCCCTGACTTATTCTTTGGAATAACAGTAAAGTTTGGTAAACAAGGGATAGCGAATTCACTGAATTCTCTTCCTACTAATGGTTCACAGCGCTCCATAAAACGCTGTACTCCTTCACTGGCGATCGCATTAAACGTAGTTTCCTCTCTAGTTTCAAAAGAGAAGAAAGTTTCAATTCGATAATCTTTTAAGACATCTAATAAAATAGAGAGTGATTCTAAACTGTTTACATCGCTATTTTCCTTCTTGATATTTCCAGCAAAACGCTCTCTTTTTATTTTCCTTCCTGCCCCTTGGCTTATAGAAAGGTTTGGATAAACTGCATACCAGATAGTATCATTAAAATTATTTTTACTATTTGTTGTATTTAGATAAGTGATAAAAGAAGGAATATAGCTTGTCTTAGCTAACATTTCTGGTTTTATATTTGCCACTAATAAAGTAGGCTGCATTCCCTTTGTCTTCACCTTATACTGCTCAAAAAACATTTTTACCCCTAATAATTTTTCTACTAAAGGCTTCACGACTTTGATAAATTCATCTTTTGCATTTTTATAAAATTCCAGATAGGAATTATAATTTGCCACTTCTGTTTCTACATCTACTTCTGTTTCATTCGTAGATGTCAATGGACAAAATGTCCGCACTACCAGACTCTGTACATAATCTGTGGGATTTTCATTGATCGCCTGATAATCATCTTTTAGTGCCTCTACCAATCCGCTATTCACATGATCATCAATCGCAACTAATGTGGTGTTCTCCTCTTTAGGAGCTTCTAATACCTTTAATTCCCCACTATCGCCCATGGTCAGCATACCGAGCGCTATCTGTGTATTATTCTTTTTTTGTTCTCCATTTCCTAATAACAAACGAGTTTTAATGTCTTCAATCGCTAACGGAAGCATCGCCATGACATTATTATAATTCTCACTCGCCTCTTCAAACAGAACATTCAGTTTATCTCCGATATCCATGCGTGCAGGATCTCCGTCTTCTAGTTCTGCATATTTTCCATAATTATAGCGAATTTCTTTTCTGACTTGTTTAATATCTTCCATCACTTTTTTAGGAGATATCATGTCTAACATATTTTCAAATCCAAAATCCACATTTAATTTTCCTTGTGTTTTTTTGGATTCCATCAAAGTGAATACCATCTTTAAAAAATCATTTTGCTTGTTCAGTGGTATCTCTGTCAGCATGGAATCTGGTATATTCTCTGGCTTATTTAACACATAACGTACTGTCTGTGTATTCGCATCATAAAAAGAATATACAACTGGTGCAAACTTCTCTTCAAATTCCTCATAACTGCGACACTCCAGATGCAAGTTTATCTCTTTCATCTTGTCATCGCTAAGACTGTCAATTCCTTTTACATCTCCTATTAAAGTTAATAAATCGAACTTTTCCGGATTAATCTCTTCCAGAAGTAATGTGCGGTTTGTTTGATTGATTATTGCCACTATTTCACACCCTTACCTTTCTATTTCATTCTTTATTTAATGCCCCGCAAATCTTTATCTCTTCATTTCCGACGGCTTTAAATCCTTATATTGTAATGTTAATTCACTGATTTCATCTTCAAATGTGACATCTATCTTAGAATCCAACGCCAGAGAATAACTCCTATTTTTCATTAAAATCTCCCGATTCTTCATAATCGTGCAATCTGAGTTATTCGTTAAAACTAAATTTTTATTCGCTCCTGATTTGAAAAATATCTTGGATGCTCCTTCCAACCGTTCCTCTACATTACACTCTTCTAATATCTCCGCTAAAGATATCACTCGATTTGGCGATAGCCGAAAGAGATTAAAAGATAAAGGCGGAATATCATATTCAGAAGCCGTTTTTGTAATATAAATATTCACTTTTCCTGTATAGCTGAACTTACTAGGCGGAGGCGGCATATCTTCTGGTTCTGGCAATGCGATCGGTTTATGTCTGATTTTCCAAACGATAAAACCTATCACCCCTATAAAAAAGAGCACTCCTACTCCTACTGCAATATAAATAGGCGTATAATCTGGTTCTGGAAGTGGAGGAGGAGGGGGGAGTAAAGCTGGACCTTCTAAACTCTTTTTCATACTATCTCCTGATAAAATATTCGTCGGTAAATTAGAATAATCAAAACTGATTTCTAATTCTATATCCTCTGTGACTGGATACTCCCATTCCAACTTTCCATTTAACAGAGAAACTATCTTCTGTTCTCCATTCACCGTCATCGGTATATCAATATAATTAAAAATATCTTCTGTTAATAATTGTATATTTGAATTAATCGCATCATAAAAAGTGGCTGTTAATTTCGCTGTTCTCTCATAATGAGAAGCATTACTGTCTTCTGGTTCTCTATCTATATATTCCACTTCTATTTTAGGAGAAAGCTGATATTCTGTGATCACATCTATCTTCACTTGATTCCCTGTTTTTCCTTGAAAGCTCAAATTAACCTGAACATGAGTGGGCTTTTTCATCTCTATTAAAGAATAGCGTTCTCCATGAAATTGTTTTGCACTTTCGGCTGTGAAATCCGTTTTTAAATTTTTAATCTCCGCTCCACTCGTCAAAAGTATTCTGACTTTATCAGCATAAGAAGATGGTAAATTTATTTTTACTTCTTGTGTTATTTCCCCTACTTCTAAAATAGCAGCCGTATTTCTTTTTATTTGCAGCTTCTTATCCAAAATCTCATCAATTACCTTTTGAATATCTACTGCATAAGGAACATAATAACGCTCTCCATCTGTAGATTCCGATGCAGAAAAAATAGTATTTTCTATATCTTCCATCTCTTCCCCCAGACCTATCACATGGATTTTTGCTCCTATGTTTTTCGCCTGCTCTACTGATTCTTGAAACATTATCTTAGATTCTTTTGTTTCTTCTTCATTCCTCATCAAAATTTCACCATCTGATAAAATAATGATAGTTTTTTCTTTTGTATTTTCTTGTTCCAATAATTTGACTGCCTGTGACAGTCCTTCTCCTGCGTTGCTATATCCTACATATTTCACATTCTCCGCGACTTTCATAATAGAACTTCGCTCATCACTTTCTATTGGTTTCTGATTCGCTACTAATTCATTATTATAAGCTACAAAACCTATATAATAATTAGATGGAAGACTATAAATTAATTGAGCTATACTGTCAATAGCGAGTCTATTTGGATCATTATCAACCATACTACCACTAGCATCTAATAAAAAAATAATAGATTTTTTTTCTGTTTCCTGCTCTGTCGCTTTTACTTTTAGTGGTAAAAAACTTATAGAGAAAATGAAAAGGATAAAACATATCACTGTACTTTTTATTTTTGTTCTCATTTACTATTATTTGCTCTTTCCTAGATATTCTTATGTTTACAATTATATCACGATGATAAACTTTTACAATATATTTTGTATATGTACTAATTATTTTTTCACGAAGTTTCTTTTCTGCTACTTTTTTGTATTTTATGTCGAAATATCTATTTTTTGTGCATTTGAATTTAATTCTAGTCAAATCGGATATTCGCAATCCGCTTCGCTACTTGCTCATAACCTCATAG
>CANRVK010000180.1 GCA_947643285.1 uncultured Eubacteriaceae bacterium | reverse complement strand
CTTGCGGAACTGCTCATTAAGTACCAACGTCTTCCAAGGGGCTTCTTTTGGAATACCTTCCTGCAGGTGCTAGTTTGTGCTATATATCAATTTGTTTCAATTCACATTTGCCGCGAAAATAGATTTTTATTTTCATTATAAGATGTGATAACCTTTCATAATTCGTTGATAATTTCATGAAGTGTGACAGCATCATACAATTACAAGAACTGAACTCATCTCAGAGGGAATACTGATTTCTCTCTGCCTAACATTACTATAGGATACTGTTTTTGTAATTTATTTTGCTATTGCTAAAAATGAGGATTGCTGTTTTATGAAAAAAAAGCAGTCCTATTCCATACTTTCTAAAATAGTCTGCTTTTTCATCTTACACACTCTCTCACTATTCTCTTCCTAAATAGCGCATTTTAGCTCCGCTGTCTTTTGGCTGTTCTTTTACTTTTACTGGTGCTTCTTTACGATAGAGTTCATTAAAAGAATGTGCCATCTTGTCTTTACACTTATCACAATATTTCCCTGTCGTAATTGGTTCTCCACATGAAATACAGTAAATATCAGCTCCTTCTGAATTCGTAAATTCTAATCTCTCTTCTCGAATCCACTGTTTTATCTGTTCAACACTGACATCATTTTCTGCAGAAACTTCCATGATTGTAGTATCTGGATGTTCTCTTATGTAACTTTTTACTTCATTAAACTTTTCTTCTAACTCTCTTAAACATTCTGGGCAAAGCTTTTTAGAAGTAACTCTTTGAAATAGTTTGCCACATCTTTTACAGTTTATTACATCTATTGCCATATCCCTCTACCTCCTTAAAACCCTTTCCCTATACATAAGCACAATGCATAGACTCTACCAATTCCATTATTTTTTAGCACTCTTGTACATGATTCTATTGTACTGCCACTTGTAAAAATATCATCTACAAGGATTACTCTATTATATTGTACTACATTTTTTCCCATCTGAAAAGCATCTTGAAGATTTTTTATTCGTTCTTTCTCATTTAATTCCTTTTGAGGTATCGTATTCTTACATCGATATAGTACTTTTTTATCAGTTTCTAATCCTAACTTTTTTCCAAACGCCTCTGCTAATACTTCCGCTTGATTAAACCCCCTTATTCTTCTCTTCCTAGAATGTACTGGCACAGGAATCAATACTTCTGCTTTCCACATATCCACTAATTTTTTCAGATGCCTTTCCACCTCCTCTGCATAGAAATCAACATACTCCCTTTTATTTTTAAACTTAAATCTTTCTACTGATTCCCTCATCACAGCATTATATTCAAATAAGGCAAGTCCTGCATCAAAACTTCTTTTTCTTTTTTTACAGTCTTCACAATATTCTTGTTCCATTATTCTTAATTGTTTTCCACATTTCTTACATCTTGGTTCTTTAATATAGGTCAATTTGCTTCTACAAGAAAAACATATTTTTTCCTCTCTTGGAAATACAATTTCTTCGCAAATGGGACATCTGCGCGGATATAAAATACGAATCCATTCTTCCTTTTTCACTCGTCCCCTCTTTCCTCATTTGCTAATTCACAAATACATTCCTTTAATCCAGAATACCGTAATTGTTCTCTCTGATTATCCACCATACTATAAAAAGTATCTGGACTTCCGACTAAACATACACATTTTTTCGCCCTTGTAATCGCAGTATATAAAAGATTTCGATTCATCAACATCTGTGGTCCTGTCAGCAATGGGACAATGACTGCTGGATATTCACTCCCCTGTGATTTATGAATCGTAATCGCATATGCCAACTCCAATTCCTCTAACTGTTTAAATGTATAAGTAACAAACTTATTTTCATCAAATTCTACACAGATAGTTTCTGCAAATTCATTAATCTCACAGATGATCCCAGTATCTCCATTAAATACTCCCATTCCTTTTTCCAATACGATTCCGTTTACTCCCTTCCATTCCCATTCCATCTGGTAATTATTTTTCGTTTGCATCACTTTATCTCCTTCTCGAAATAACCCAGAGGGAACTTCTTTTTCTTTTTTAGATAAACTAGGAGGATTGAGATATTCTTGCAAAATATTATTCAGCCGTTCCACGCCCAATAATCCTTTTCTCATCGGCGTCAATACCTGTAATTCTAATTCTCTTGCATTCACATAATGGGGAAGCTTTTTCTGTATTAATGTAATCATCACACTAATGATAACATCTGCATTATCACGTTTTAAAAATAAAAAATCTTTACTTTTATTTTCTAAAGATACTCTTTCTCCCCGATTAATTTTATGTGCATTTACAATAATATCGCTTTGAGATGCCTGTCTAAAAATTTTAGATAAACGCACTACCTGAAAACATTGTGCGTTTATCATATCCTTTAATACATTTCCCGGTCCAACAGAAGGGAGCTGATTCACATCTCCCACTAAAATCAACCTTGTTCCGACTAAAACAGCTTTTAATAAAGCGTGAATTAAATTAATATCCACCATTGACATTTCATCTATAATGATAACATCTGCTTCTAGCGGATTCTGTTCATTCTTTTCAAACACTGCCATATTCTTTGCATCATCTGCTTTTCCATTTAACTCCAAAAGCCGATGAATCGTCTTCGCCTCACACCCCGTCGTTTCTGTCATTCTCTTTGCTGCCCTTCCCGTCGGAGCTGCCAATAAAATATCCATCATTTCGGATTCAAAATATTTTATAATCGCATTGATGGTAGTAGTTTTACCTGTTCCCGGTCCTCCTGTAATAATTAACAATCCATTTCTGACCGCTTCTATCACAGCTCGTTTTTGCATTTCATCTAGCTGGGTCTTTGTCTGCTTCTCTATTCTCGCTATCTTCTCTATAATCTCATGTTCCGAAACATCTGTCTTTATATTCAAATCATGTAACATCTTAGCTGTATTCAGTTCCATATAATAAAATACTGTGGCATAGACAACCTGAACTCCATTTCTTTCTCTTACCATAATTCTTTTTTCTATAGATAAATCTATAATATACTTTTCTATGGAATCTAACTGTATACCCAGTAATTCTTTTGTTCTGTTATATAATTCTTCCATAGGCAAATAAACATGCCCACTTCCCATTGCTCTTTGTAATGTATATAAAATCCCACTTTTAATCCTGAAATCAGAATCCGCTAGAATCCCTATTTTTACCGCTATCTCATCTGCTATCTTAAAACCAATTCCTTGAATATCATCTGCCAAACGATATGGATTTCTCTTTAAAATAGCATATAAATCTGAACCATATTGATTATAAATCTTAACAGAAAGAGCAGAAGAAATACCATATTGCTGTAAAAAAAGCATAGCATCTCTCATTCCTCTTTTTTCTTCTAACTGATTAGCAATTTCCAGCGCCTTTTTCTGACTGATCCCTTTAATCTCTACTAACCGTTCAGGCTCTTCTTCTATAATTCGGAATGTATCTTGTTTAAACTTTTTGACAATTCGAGCTGCCATCACTGCTCCTAATCCCTTAATCGCTCCAGAACCCAAATAACGCTCCACTGCATTAATATCCTCCGGCACTTTCATTTCATAGGTTTTCACTTGAAACTGTTCTCCATAGACAGGATGTGTGATGTATTCTCCTTCTGCTTCTAAACATTCACCCTCTCCAATATATTGAAATGTTCCTATACAAGTATATTCATCTCTCTCATTGGTAAGCTGAAATACTGTATAACCATTATCTTCATTCCGAAATACAATTTTTTCTACATATCCTTCTATTACTGCCATGAGTTTTCCTTTCTAAACGGACACATCTACCGATACAGACATCATTTTGCCCAAAATTCCGCATCGGCAAGGAATATTCCAACGAAACCGCGCTCTCGCTCCGTTCCAGACGTAGCGGACACTAAATTCGCAGACCCTTACGGGTTTGCTCATTAAGTGCCGACGTCTTCCAAGGGGTTTCTTTTGGAATTATTCCTTGCCTTTGCTACTATACTTCCCCTTGTAATTTAATTTGTTCTTCTAAATTAATCCACATGCGGTAATTTTACGAAATGCAACAACACTTACGATTGTGAGAATTAATCTCATCTCAACGCTGTCATAAGATACTATTTTTGCAATTCATCTCACTATTGATAGAAACGGGGAATTTCTTGCTATATTTATATTAAAATATTTGCATTTTTAGAGAAAAGTTGCCATTCACCTCCTGCTTGCAAAAGATAAAAGCACTTTTTTGCAACAGTTCAAATAAAATAGTCTTGTAAAATATCAAAAAATCCCTATAATCTAATAACCATCTATAACAGCTCTCATCAAACTTTATAAACTTGCCCATGTTACAAACTAGCTTAAGGCAAGCACCTATTCCAAAAGAAGCCCCTTGGAAGACGTCGGCACTTAATGAGCAAACCCGTAAGGGTCTGCGAATTTAGTGTCCGCTACGTCTGGAACGGAGCGAGAGCGCGGCTTCGTTGGAATAGGTGCTTGCCTTAGGCGGAAATCTAAGCGAACCTTTCATAATACCTTAATCTAAATTATAATTTCGTTTCATCTGTTCAAATAATGTCTGTGCGATTCCTATCTGCCCACTCTCTGCTGCCTGCTTTGCATATTCTTGATATAGATTATCTTCAAACATTCCATAAGTAGAAGAGCTGCTCTCTTCCTCTTTTGGTACAGTATTTCTCATCGCCTTAAACATCTGCTCTAAAAAATAAGCTTCAAATTCTTTGCAGACATCCATCAATTCTTCATCGGTAGCATCACTATAATCTTTAGAACCTGATGCTTCAATATTTGATGTAGAATTATTCTGAATACTATCCCAATATGTATTCACCATAGAATTAATTCCATCGATTCCTGCCATAACCTACCTCCATTCTCATATTCTTTTATCTCTCTTTTTTCAACAAGCTATCACAACCATTTATCCTAACCATTTACTCTATCGTTTTAAATTATTTGCCTGTGACAACATATCATCTGACGCCTGAATCGCTTTAGAATTCATCTCATATGCCCTTTGGGAAACAATCAAATTCACCATTTCATCTACTACCTGCACATTAGAGCCTTCTATATATCCCTGTTTTAGCTCACTCTTTTTTAAATTAGGGGTAGTAGCTTCTGACTGTGCCTTTCCAGAAGCATCTGTGACTTTATAAAGACCAGAACCCAATTTCTCTAATCCGGCTGGATTTGGAAATTGTACCAAGCCTATCTTAATTCCCATACTCTTAGGATTGCCATCTTCTCCTATATAGCAGAGTTCTCCTGTTGTAGTAGCCACGATTTTAGCGGTATCCAAACTAGAATCAAAAACAATCGCTTTTCCATTTGTATCTAATACGGGATTCCCTTGAAAGTCTGTCAACATAGTTCCGTTTGTAGCTATAGAAATGTTGAATGCTCCATTTCTAGTATAATAGGTTTCTCCATCTGTTCCTCTCACCTGAAAAAATCCTTTTCCATTGATACCGAAATCAAAATCATTTTCTGTCTGTGTCAATCTTCCCTGTGTAAATTTACTGGTAACAGAAGAATTACGAACACCAAGACCTATCTGTGCCCCTACTGGCTTTTGTTCTCTATTTGCAGTAGTCGTCTTAGATTGAATCATCTGATATAATAAACTTTTAAATTCTGCGGATTCTGTTTTGAAACCATTTGTATTGACATTTGCTAAATTATTGGAAATTACATCTACTGCAGTCTGTTGTGTTTTCATGCCAGAAGCTGCAGTCCATAAAGAACGCATCATATTCTTTTCACCCTTTCTCTTTTCTTTTACCTAAAAATTATAAAGCACCAATTGTCATATTCTTCTCTAAAATGCTGTCTGCTGTTTGGATAAATTTCTGATTCGCTTCATATGCTCTGCTAATAGTGATCATATCTATCATTTCTGAAATGACATTTACATTTGAAACTTCTAAATATCCCTGCATCATGCTGGTATGCACATCTTTCCTTGTAGCTCCTTCCACTTCTTCATACATATTTTCGCCATATTTTTTCAAATAATTATAGTCCTCAAAGTCTACAACTTTCACTCTGTCTTTTACTGCCCCATTTTCCCAGATGTAGCCATCTTTATCTATAATGATTTCTGCTGAAGTGTCTAACTGAATATTTCCATTTGAACCCTGTACAAAATCACCATCTTTCGTAACCAAATATCCTGTTTCTGTCAAAGAGAAAGAGCCATCTCTAGTATATTTCATCACACTTTCTCCATTCGCCTTTTTAAAAGAAATTTCAAAAAATCCATCATTTACTATCGCTAAATCTAGTGGATTTTCAGTAGCTTTAAAAGAACCCTGCGAATAATCTGTGAAGTTCTCACCTATTTTCACTCCTAAACTCATTTTTCCTATTGGCTTATCGATGTAATTTTCTGAACCATCATTGAGTTTTTTCATAAGCACTTTATCAAAAGTTTGTGATGTTGCACCTTCTTTTTTATAACCTGTTGTAGCAGAGTTTGCCAAGTTGTTCGTGATGGTATCTAAACGGTGTTGTTGATTTAACATTCCCGTATAAGATATATACAATGCCCTTAACATATTTTCCTCATTTCTGCACAGCTTTACTAATTTTGATATATGGAGTTTGTGGATGCTGCACGGACACAACCCCATGAAAGAAGAGATTTTTCAATCTCTTTTTCCGCTTAAAAATTCTATAAATTTACCTGTTCCAATTGCAACTGCTGTCATAGGATCTTCTGCTGTCATAGTGTTAATTCCTGTTTTTTCCTCTATTAATTCTTCTAGTCCTTGTAATAAGCAGCCTCCTCCTGTCAATACAATTCCTCTGTCAGCGATATCTGCTGCCAATTCTGGTGGTGTCTTTTCTAGCACACTGTGTACTGCTTCTACAATCTGTGATGTAGC
>CANRVK010000179.1 GCA_947643285.1 uncultured Eubacteriaceae bacterium | reverse complement strand
AATTTAGTACCATTACGTCTGGAACGGAGCGAGAGCGCGGCTTCGTTGGAATAGGTGTTTGCCGACGCGAACCTCTGTTCAAAGTGTTCTCCTAACTTTTCTCTTTTTTTAATTCCCATATAAAGCTATTATTGTTATACCATTCATTCGCCAAAATGCACTATTTACATTTTATATGTATAAAAAAATTCCTAGACTCCCCCTTTTTCATAGCCATGTCAAGAAAACATGATATGAGGGGAACTAGGAATCTTATTTTTAACCACTTATTTTTTGTTTTAAAGATGAGAATTTCTTATATAATATTAAAGTAAATGTATTGGCAAATCACTTGTGATATGAGAGATGATCTCTGTCTGTGTTTCTTTTTTCTTTTTAACCGGTTCTTTTGTAACCACCCTTTTTTGTGTTGTATTCTTCGATGTAGCTTTCTTTGGCGTTTCTTTTTTATGTAAAACTTTTTTTTCTTTCTCTTTCTTTAAAGGTTCTTTTTTTTCTATATGGCTTTCCTTTTGATTTTCTATTACTTTTTCTTCCTTGGTTTCTTTTCTTTCTTCTTCCATTTCTGTTCCTTCTCCTTTTTTGTATTATCTTTAAAATATATTAGATTTCTCCTAACATATCTAAAAAATATTCTGCCGCTTGTGATAATGGTAATTTTTCATTATATGCAGCTACTAATTTTCTTTTTGTCAGTTTTTCTTTTATCTGTAATATAAATAGTTCTGTTTCTTCTTTCTTTAAACAATAATCTGGAACAAATGCGATCCCCAGTCCTATTTTTGCCAGATCTAATAATAAATCATTACTGCTAATTTCTATCTCTGGAACTAAATCTAATTGATACCTCTGGAATACCATATGTAAGTATTCACTGGTAGTACTTTTCTTATCTAACATTAAAATAGGATACCTCTGCAATTCCTCTAAAGCTATTTCCTTCTGCCTTAATTCTTCATATTTCTTTCCTGCTACAAATATATCCATAAATTCTTTCACTATTTTTACCTGATTTCCATTAGCCAGTACTGGATTAGGATAGTTCACAACAATAAAATCTGCCTGTCCGTTCTGTAATAATTCTACGCATTTTATAGAGGTTTGGTTAATTACTTTAATATGCACATTGGGAAATTCTTTATGAAATTGGTTTAAATAAGGAACTAGATAATAACGACATATGGTATCGCTCGCTCCGATTCTGAGCTGTCCTCCATTTAAAGAATCCGCTTCTAATAATTGCATTTCTCCCCTGCGTATTAGATTCATCGCCGGTTCTATATGTTTTAACAAAATTTCCCCTTCTGGTGTCAGTTGTACTTTTTTTGTGCTTCGGATAAAGAGTTTCCTCTTCAGTTTCTTTTCTAATACCTTAATAGACTGACTAACTGCTGACTGAGAAATAAATAATCGTTTAGAAGCCTCTGAAAAGCTCAAAGAAGAAGCTACATAATAAAAAACTTTATAAAGTTCATAATTGATATCCATTAATCTTCATTCTTCCTCCATCTCATCTTACGAGTGTACTTTATCGCTCATATTTTTTTATCCATTTTATCTCTAATCGTTTCTTCCTCTCTATCACTCTCCTCGCTGTCTAACAATCCCATTTCTTTATCATTCACCCTCTCTTATATCATATAAAAAAGTGTGTTTTTTAAACACCATCTATTAGCACTTTCTTTTATTCTTCTAAACACAAATTTTATCACAATCTATAAACCATCTTCTAATAAAGAAACACCATCATACTTCATAAAAAAATATATCAAAAAAAGAGTATCAAAAACTTTATATTTCTGATACCCTTTTTTGTAATAAACCATTCTACAAAGCGTGATGACATTTATTCGCACTATCTATTCTTTCCAATATTATGCTGTTGTATAAGAATCTAACAAATTTTCAAATTGTAAATTTTCTCCGCCATATTTTACGGTCAATTCTCTAGTTAAATCCATACTCAGCACTCCTAATAAAGACTTCGCATCGATAATTATACTATTATAAAAAACATCAATATCAAAGTCACATCTGGAAGCCGCTGAAACAAATCTTTTCGCATCACTAACCTCTGGCAACTTGATTTTTCTCTCTTTCATTATAATCTTCCTTTCCTAAAAAATTTAAGATTTTTTCTTATTGACCATTTGACAGTATCAATAAATAATTTTTATTAATATCTGTTGCATTAGTATATATCACTTTTAAAAAAAAAAGTCAACTTTTCTTCTTTAGACAACCTCTAAAATGCCGATATAATATAAACAATTTTTTCTTTTTTAAATAAATTTTTCTATTCTAATTGTATGGGATCTTTTTCCTTTTTCTCTATATTTATCTTTTTTATTAGTATTTTTTTCCATTTCAACTGAATTTTTTCAGGATTTTTCCGTGTTTTTTCACAATATTTTTATAGATAGCCTATATTTTTTCATGACCCCATGGCATAAGCCTAAAGAAAATGCTCATCTTTTAGAATCACTCCTTGCCTTAAGCTAATTTATCAACTATTCCAGAAAAACAAAAAAAATCATCTTATTCAAAAAAAACAAAAATTTTTAATTCTTTATCTTCTTTAAAGCTGACTATTATCATTCTTCACAAACTAGCTCATGAATGACACCATTCCAAAAGAAGCCCCTTGGAAGACGTTGGTACTTAATGAGCAATCCTGTTAGGGGCTGCGAATTTAGTACCGCGTAGTCTTACACGGAGCGAAAGCGCGGCTTTGTTGGAATGGTGTCATTCATGGGCGAACCTTTGGTCAAATGTTCAAATTTTGTTCTATTTATAATAAAAAGTACTTGACTTTCAAATCTTACTAATGTAATATTTATAAAAAATATCTATTTTATACAGACAGGAGGTAGTTATGCAAAAACCAATTTATTCTGCAAAAATAATATGTTTCATCATAATATGTATATTTATTCTAGGAGCTTGTTCTAATGATCGTAATAAAGAAGAGAATCAAATCATTCTAAAAAACGAAAACATACAAAAACTAGAATCAGAAATCGAAAAAAATTCATTAGAAACAATTACAGAAATTATTTCTAAAGACATAACATCAAAACCAGAATCAGAAATAATAGAAATCGATTGGTCAGAATATTTTGATGGTTTAAATGGAACTGCTGTTATATATGATACTTCTAATATGCAATATATGATATTTAATAAAGAACTCTCTCTGACTCAAAGATCACCATGTTCTACTTTTAAAATTATTTCATCTTTCATTGCTCTGGAAAATGGAATCATTGAACCAGATAATTCAACCCATACATGGAGCGGTGAAGTATTCTGGAATGAAAAATGGAATCATGATATGGAATTTCATGAAGCATTTCAAGAATCTTGTGTCTGGTATTTCCGAGAAGTTATAGATGAAATAGGACAGGAAATAATACAAAAAGAATTAGATAATCTTCAATATGGCAATTGTGATATTTCTGACTGGAAAGGGCGACTGAATACGAATAATAACAACCGTGCTTTAACAGGATTTTGGATTGAATCATCTTTAATAATTTCTCCAAAAGAACAGACAGAAGTAATGGAACGCATCTTTGGAATGGATTCCATTTATTCAGAAGAAACGCAGAATGAATTAAAACAAGTTATGCTAGTGACAAAACAACATAAACCAGATATCTCTATCTATGGAAAAACTGGCATGGGAAAGGCTCATGGTATTGTTGTCGATGCATGGTTCACTGGATTTGCAGAAAGTACAGAAGGAAATATTTATTTTTGTGTATATCTTGGGAGAACAGATAATAAGAATGTATCTAGTACAATAGCAAAGGAAATTGCAATTAGACTTGTATCAGATTATTGCACTCCTTAACCTTTTGTGTTCTATAAAAAAAGAACTTTGTCAACTACTCATCACCTAAAAGCAGCAATTTTTCCGCCTTCGACGAACGAAAGGATTTTATTTATGAAAAAATTATTTATGATATTATTACCTGCAGCCATTATATTAGTACTTTGTTACTCGCGATATATAGAACCTGAATTGTTAATTCTAAGAGAAGTTACAGTAGAAACAGACATGGACATTGAAAAATGCAAAGTAATATTTTTTACAGATACACATTTTGGAGAGTTATATCATGAAAAACATGTAAAAAAAATGGTAGATATGATCAATGAGCGGAAAGCTGATATTGTAATTTTCGGTGGAGATTTATTTGATAATTATGGACGTGATAAAGAAATCTTAGACATGAATTATTTACAAAAAGAATTAGATAGAATAGAAACAAAAGAGGGGAAATATGCTGTATTTGGAAATCACGATTATGGAGGTGGAGCATTCCGAATATATGAAGATTTTATGAATGATTGTGGATTTCATGTTTTAGTTAATGAGTATATCCCTCTGGAAAAATATAACATGGAGATAATCGGGTTTGATGATTATTTATTAGGACAGACAGAATCAGATTTCTATCATATTCAAAGCAATGCCTTCCACCTTATAGTAACACATGAACCTATTACTTCTAAATTTATTGAAGGTTTCGGTGATAATTTTGTATTATCTGGACATACACATGGAGGACAAGTGTCTATCCCATATTTTACCAAAAAATTGCTTCCAAAAGGTTCTGATCAATTTGTAAAAGGTTTTTATACTACGCAAAATATGAACACTGAAAATTCAGTTCAAATATATGTCAGCAGTGGCATTGGTCTAACGAAGTATCCATTTCGACTTTTCAACATTCCAGAAATTATAGAAGTAAATCTCATAAAAAAAGAATGAGGAGCAAGCACTCCTCATTTTAAATCAATTCCAAAGTCCCAAATCAGAAAGAATAGAAAAAGTGAGTTCTGTCGCAATAAAACCTGTGGCAAGCTCTTCATTTTGAATATTTGTGGCAAAGAAATAGGTATGATTGTCCCTTTCTATATATCCAATAAACCAGCCAAAAATATTTTTTCCATTTACCTCTCCTGTACCAGTCTTCCCATAGATAGTTCCATTATCAGTAGAATAAAGACAAATCGATTTTTTTACAGCATTAATATTTTCAGATGAAAATTCAAATTCATTATAATAAAATTTTTTTAGCATTTCTACTTGTTCAATAGAAGATATTTTTAAGGAAGAATTTGCCCAATAAGAAAATACATTCCCTTCAATCTTCTGATTACCATAACCTATTTGCTGAATATAATCTCTTATCTTTGGTAAATTAACCTGCTGGTCAATCGTCTGAAAATACCATGTAACAGAATTTTCCATAGCAGATTCTAATGTCTGATCCATATTCCATAAATCATACATATAATACTGCCCGTCCCATAAAAGAAGTGATTGCTCTGGAGAAATAATTCCAGATTCAAGTCCAAATAAGGCACTATATATTTTGTAAGTAGAAACTGGAGGTATCCGTGTTTTAGCATATTCTTTATTATAAATCTGCCATAAATCTTTTTTTGTATCATACAAAACAAAACTGCCATTACTTTTCCCAAACAAATCATCTAAATCAATATATGTAATATTTTTATCATACTCATTAAAATAATACCAGTTATTATCTGCTGCTCGTATAGACAAAATAGGAGCAAATCCTAACAAAAAAATTATAAGGAATATATACATAAAAAACCCACATAATTTTTTTCGGAATGATATAGGATGATAATTTGCAATATTTAAAATTCTTTTTTTCATTTGTGCCATACTTCCGCTTATCCCTGTCGTAAAGGGAAAAGATAAATGTGATATCTTTTCAGCAAAATTGATCAATGTATTTCCATAATCTTCATACATATCTTCTTTCAACATTTTTAACACAGAAGTATCACAAGCAATTTCCCTATCATTTTTCATTTCTTTTAGTGCATACCATACAAATGGATTAAACCAATACAATATCCCAATCATATTCATGCAATAATTAGCAAAAGCATCTTTATATTTATAATGCTGAAGTTCATGTAATAACATATATCGTATATCATTTGCATTATAGTCAGAAATTAAATGAATTGGCAGATAAATACAAGGTTTAAAAATCCCTACAATAATAGGAGATTTTAAAAATACTGTACTGTAAATAGGAATACTCTTTGTTATATTCATTTCCTTTAAACAGTCCTGATACAATCTATGTACAGCAGGACTTTGCATAGGCAATGCAGATTTTTTTAAAACATGAAATCGCTTCATAGATTTTAATGCTAATATCATCATTCCTATGACACCAATAATCCATAAAAGATACAATATTAGCCCGATGCGAGAAGGCGCTTTCCTGCTGATTTCTATTCCAAAATCATTCATCCAATTCGCTGTTTCAGATCCATAGAAAGAAACCGTTTCATTCATTACATTTCCCATATATGATACAGATGTATTTTGAAATTTTCTAAACCATGAAAAAATCTGCAAAAATTGAACTGACTGAAACGGAATAAAAGGAACGGTCAACAATCCAAGTAACAAAAACCATAAATTATACTGCATTCGATTTGTCAAACTATCTTTTAACAGATGCTTAGCTATCAAAAGTATTCCAATCATAACGCTGATAAAAACATTACATATTAAAAACCGAATCATAAAATCTTCCAAAATTAAGTTCCTCCTTTTTTTGAATCTTTAGAAAGAAGCGAACGAAGTGTATTTATTTCGGTTTCTGATAATCTATCATGATCAATATAAGCAGACAACATAGAAGAAATATTGCCATCATAAAAACGCTTCAGAAAAGAATTGCTTTCCTGACCGATATATTCATCTTCATCTATTAATGGAGTATAAACAAATACTCTGCTTTTTTTTTCATAAGTAAGAACCCCCTTTGTCACTAAGCGCTTAATCAATGTCTGTATGGTTTTTGGACTCCAAGTTGTAGTTTTCA
>CANRVK010000178.1 GCA_947643285.1 uncultured Eubacteriaceae bacterium | reverse complement strand
AAAGATGTACAAAATTCTTTGCCAATCTATAAAGGAGTGAGTACGAAAGAAGAATTTTTAGAAATCAAAGAGATGGATAAAAAATGTAGTTTTTTTGAGCTAAAGTATGATAAGGAAAATTTAACTGTAGAGATAATAGAGTTAAAAGAAATTACAGATAAAGCACTTTGGGATGATATAGAAGAAATGGAAATATATTATAGGTTTTTAAAGTGGTGTGAAGTAATTGAGTGATTATTTTTAAGGGATAAAGATTAGGAATGGGTATAGTTAGAGTTAAAGCTTTTATTATTAGTTCATAATGAATTGTTTTTACTTATAGATATTATTTTAATTAAGAAGGAGGAAGGAATATGATATTACAAGCATTTCCGATATTCACGGAATCTCATATTTTAAGGAAGGAGATGTTAGAGGCGTTATCGGATTATGGGATTTTATATCATCAGTATTTTTATAAAGGATATGCGAATGGGATTGTGACGGGGTGTGAATTGACGACGACAAAGGAAGCGATTATTGTGAATCCGGGGGTTTTATGTTGTCAGGAAAAGTTATATTTAATTAAAGAGCCTATGTCTGTAGAGTATGAAGCTACTGATGTCACTTCTATTGTGAAGTTTCAGTTTTCTGATGAGATAGTGACGGAGAATTTTTTGAGCAGGGAGATAGAACTTTTGATAACGTCGGAAGAGAAGATGTTAAAAGGGGATATGGAATTATGTCGATTTAAGTTACAAAGGGGAGCGAAGTTGAGGTATGAGTATCAGGATTTTGATGATAGGAATACGGAGTATGATACATTGAATACGATTTATGCTCCTTATGCGGCGAGGGAGAGAGCGACGATATCTTTGCATATTGTACAGGCATTTGCAAAAGAGATGTTGAAGAATGAGAAGTTGAGTGAATTTGACAGTATGTTTTGTATTCAAGTGTTAAATCAGACACAGGCGATGGGAAAGGAGGCTTTGATCGCTTATATTCAACAGAGATTACAGAGTAAAATGAAAGCGGATACTAACTTTGATATTTATAAAAATTTGAGTTTGATTTTGGGGGAAACAAAACATGGAAGGGATTCTACGGTGAGCAAACAGAAAAGAAATCAATGGAAAATTAAAATTGATTAGATTTAAGATGAGAGAGGATTTAGGGGGAAAAGGGGTTTTGAAGAGTGATATAGAGGTGTGGTTAGTAGAGGAGAAAGCGGAGGTGTTTTTTGGATGGAAGAAAATATGGATGAAAAGATATTAAAAGAGAGGGAAAGATATGAGGCGTTTGAAAAGAAGAGATTTGCAGAGGAAACGATAGAAGAGGAAAATAAACAATCGATACAGAGTGGGACAATACTCATTCATAAAATTCCGGTTGAGTTTTCGGAGAGAAAGATATTACAGGAAAAGGCAGCGATTTGGATGCCAAGTGATTTTGAGGAACTCACGGAGGAAGAGATCAGTGCTATCTATTTGTTAGGAAATAAACCTCAAATCGTGTGGGGAAATACTTACTTAAATTTTTCTTTGGGGTTTCATTATACAGAGCATAAAGTTCCGAATGAATTTATGGGGGATTTTGCAAAGATTGCAAAGATGATGTTAGAAAAGACAGGACCGAAGGTGACGATTTATGGAATAAAGAATAGAAAATCTGGAAAACACAATATTTCTTATCTGGAGTTCGTTTCTCATACTTTAGATGCTGCTATTTATAATATTATGTTTTTTAGTTCTTTGGAAGAGAGAGTTTTAATTGGTTTTATGAACTTTGGTTATAAATATAACAAAAGATATCGAACGATTGCGTTAGAGATGTTAGAAACTTTTCGGTTTTTAGAAGATGAAGAAGGAGAGGAAGAAAAATGATAGAAACGATTACACATTTCAATATTGCAGTAAGTGGTTTTCCATTTCAAAAAATAACGAAATTATCCATTGTTCATAGGGTAAATGAACATGCGGAGGCAGTCATTGAGGGAGAACTTGATTCTGGTGCGGCAAAGGATTATGTGCAGAGGGTAGATGAAAGTACGATTGTGACAGTGACAACAACGGCACAAAAGCAGCCTGCTATTTTATTTTGTGGCTGTGTAAAAAGCTTAAATTTAATGAATGAAACAGAATATAGTAAGGTGCAGTTGGTGTTATCTTCTACTAGCTGTAGGCTAGATGTGGAGAAAAAGAATAAAACTTATCAAAATACAGCAAAAACTTATGGACAGATTATAACGGCAAATATAAAGGATATTGCAGATTTACATATGATGGTATCGGATAAGGCGATTGGAGCGCTTATTATGCAGTATAATGAAACGGATTGGGAGTTCGGAAAAAGAATGGCATCTCAATTAAAAGCTCCTTTTGTGACGAATATCACATCAGAAAGACCACAGATTTATGTGGGACTTCCGCCAGCGAGTCAGACGAAGGAAATAGAAGCGACTTCTTATTCTTCTGGAAGTGATACGAATGCTTATCAGCAGATGTCAGCTTCTGCTTCTGTGATGCAGCAGGACTTTTCAGAGGAGAGGGTGAAGTCTTATGCTTATGTTTATTTAGGGGATATGGTGCTGCTGAATGGAAAAAAGAGATTAATTAAAGGTGTGACAGCGGAATTATCAGATGGGATATTAGAGTTGGTCTATAGTTTATTGCAGACGGGAGGCAGTGCTTCTACACCGGGAGGAGGGACAAGTGCTTCTACAGGAAATCTTTCTGGAATCGCAGTACCAGCTACTCCTAATGTACAATCAGCAGGGAAAATGATGAAAGGAATTGTAAAAGCCGTATCAAAGGATAAGGTACAAGTGCATTTGACGGATATCGATAAAGGTGGATATGATGAGGGAGGTTCTTGGTGGTTTCCTTATTCTACGGCTTATTCTTCCAGTGATGGGAGCGGATGGTATTGTATGCCAGAAGAGGGAGATGAGGTGAGAGTGTTCTTTCCTTCTGGAAATGAAGCAGATGCCTTTGCAGCAAGTTCTGTATGTGCCACACCGCCTGCGAATCCGAAGCATAAAAGTTGGAAAGCGCCGGGCGGAAAACAGATTTTGCTGACAGAGGAGGGACTCTATATTATCGCAAAAGAGGGGAAAATTTATATTAATTTAACAGATGAAAAAGGGATAGAAATTTATTCAGAAAAAGCGATTAATATTTCTTCTGATACGGCGGTGAATATTCAGGCAGGAACAGAGGTGAGGATTGTAGCGGAGAATGAAATCACTGTAGGAACAGAAGGAGCTTATTTGGATATCACAAAAGATACAGCAGCATTAGCAGCGAGCAATGTAATTATAAACTAAAAAAGGAGAGAAATATTCGATGGCGGGCAGTTATATTGAAATGTTTGAGGAAACATATTATCCTCCCGCATTTTTACATCTTTTTCAAAAAACAAAAGAAGCGATAGAAAAAGAACAAGAAGAAATTCAGGAAATGATAGGGAAAGGATTAAATTCTTATTTAGAGCTTTTACAGAAATTACAAAAGGAAGAGATCCTTCCTTCTATTTCAGAAATAACGATTTCTTTTTTATTCACCTCTTACTATTTGAAACAGCCAGTCTTTCAATTAGATTGTTATGGAGCAGGAGGACAAGTATTGAGGGATAGTTTTCTGACAGAATATATGCAGGCAGATTGGCTGACTAGATATATCGAAGAGTTTCAGGAGGAATTATTAGAGCAGGCAAAAAAGAATCGTTTGGGGCGCTTTATTAGAAAGGCAGAGATGCAGGTGTTGGGATTACGGGCGGTTCGTTCGTTACTTTCTTATTTTAGCGGTTATATGAAGTATTGGATACCAGATAATATAGATAAAAAGAAGCTGGGGAAGTTACAAAAGGAAGAAAACTTTTTTATCACATTTGGAGAGTATAAAGATTGGCAAAAGCCTGTGCTGGCGAGATTGCCAGAGGTGGATATTTTTAATTGTGATATGGATACTTCTTTATTATTTCGGACGTTTCGAGGCATTTATTATGAAAAAAAGTCATTGATAAACTTAAATCTAAATTTTGGAGTATTTAAAGATTGTATGTTTCAAAATTGTGAGATAAGAGGTTGTAAGATGAACGATTGCTTGTTTGAGAATTGTAAATTTGAAGATGTAATCATAGAGCAGGGAGAGAACATAGCAGGGTCTTATGCGAATTGTCACTTTGATAAAGTGAAGTTTGAAAAGGTGATTTTTAGCGACAGCAAAAAAGAAGAGAAGCTAGAAGTATATAAAAATACAGAATTTTATCATTGTCATTTTCAGCATACGGAATGGAATGAGTGTGATTTGTCAGATAGTACTTTGTCTTTTTGTGAAATAGAGCAAATGCAGGTGAAGGAATGTAAAACATTAGATTCTGATTTCGCTTCTTTTTCCGTATCTCAGGAACAAGAAAAAAAAGAGGAGGAATAAGATGGAGTATTTTGAATTATCACAGGAGAGAGCGGTAGAAAATCCGATAGAAGTGATGAATTTAGATCGGAATATCTATACTTATCAGATGAAGGAAAAGGAATATGAGAAATTAGAAACTTTAAAAGTAGCGTATTATAGCGGAAGAGAGTATGAAGAGGTATGTGATATTTTAACAGAGCCTACATTTTTGATATCAGATAAGATAAAACGGTTATTTTCTCTTTATGATAAGAGTATTTCATTTAAGGCAATACAAGTTTTTTCTACTGCTCCAGAAAATAAAAGAGCGCCTTTATATTGGGTGGCGAAGTTTGAAATGATAGAGTGTCTTCATGAAAGCAGTAAGAAATATACAAATGGAACAATAGAAGAATTAGTATTAGAGAGAAAGAAAATAGGAGAAAAACAAATCTTTCGCGTGATGCCGCTGCTAGAATATAAAGTGATTATATCCTTGCCAGTAGCAGAAAGTTTGTTGAGGAGAAGGTTTTACGGAATAGGATTAAAAAAGGTGAAGGTGATATAAATGGGAGAAGAAAAAGCATATATTGTGAGGTCAATGAAAGCAAAGTGCGATTGTGGAACGATGGAGAATTATCTAAATGTGGTACATGGACATGGTGTCTATTATAAGGGAGAACCACTATTAAATGCAAATGACCACTATAAAGACGAAAATTTAAGCCATTTTGGAGATTGTAATTCAAAGAAAGTATATGAAGATGCAAAAAAACAGGCAGATGAGAAATATAAAGCAGAAGAGGGAGATGGATTTTTTGAAAGTGTAGGAAAAGGAATCGGAAGTTTTTTTACAAAAGCTGCCATTACACTAAAATCCTTGATGTTCAATAAATGTGATTTACAGACCCCAACTCCTTGGATATTTACAAATGAGGAACATGTAATAGATGGAGCGCCAGCTCTTACAATAGAAAGTAAATGTGCTTGTCTATATGGCGGAGTGATAACCATTGTGATGGAAGTAGAAGAAGTGCCTGCTGAGGAGGCGGCAGCAGAGGAAGAAACAGCATTAAAAACCATAGGAACATTAGCAGCAGGAATGGCAGCAGCGGTGCAAGAAGAAATGGGTGTAATAATAAAAGGCGATGGACTGCAAAGTGCGAGTGTCAGCCCAAATAGTATTCCAACTGTAGGAATGTCCGTGGAAACTGCTGGAAATATACAAGATTCAGAACCAGTAAGAGCAAAAGAAGTAAGAGAAGAAACAACTTTACCAATAGGAACAGATTATGGAAGAGCTGCAGTTGAAATGGGAAAAGAAATAGCATTCACAAATAATACAAATAATGTAGGAAGTGAAGAGCTTATTTTACCACTACCTGTTACGAAACAGTTGCTAGAATATATGGGAATATTAGAACAAACAGAAGAAGATATTAAATACTTAAATCAGTTATTAGAAAAAGAGAAAGTTCTATTACCTAGTAGTATTATGTTTTTTTTAGCGACTGTAGCAATAGAAGCAAATGGAACATGGGGAAATATAACATTAGAAATTTGGACGACTGCTCATGCAGAAGAGGTAAGTTATCTTGAAAAAAAGAGTGGAGCAGGTTATATCCAATTAACGGGAGAAGATAATCATTATGATTTTCTAAAATATAAATATGATGAAATTATAAATTCTGTAGAACTCACTAAAGAAGAAAAAGAAAGTGAATTAAAAAAGCTGAGTAACGTATTAGATGAAAAAGGAGAATTAAAAGAAGAAGAAAAGATTAAAGAAATAAATACGGCAGAAATAATAGCAAAAAACTATGCATGGGACGCGAGTGTATATTTTTGGAAATATAAACATAATCTAGACAATTATTTATTAGAAAAAGGAGCTAAGATACAAACTTATTTAGTAATACAGTATTGGGTTAATTCTTGGAAAGATGAAGTTATATTAGAAAATGGAGTAATAATATCAAAAAAAGAAGAAAAAGAAAAGAAAAAAAAAGAAATAGAAGAGTTTATGCGAAAAATTAAAAAAGACGAAACATGGGAAATATCTTTAAACGATACATTAGTAGCTTTTAGAGAAAGTAATGAGGATTTAAGTAAGTTTTTTGGAAAATATCAATTTATAGATGGAACAGAACAATTATATTTTATTAATCCTGATAAAGAATATCATATTTTCCCATTGCCATTAGGGTGGAATGAAAGAGTGGAAAAATATAATTTAATTATGAAAGCTTTTCCAGAATTAGGAGAAATATGGGAATTAGAAATAGATAAGGTGGGGTATATAAATGATAATGGAAAGAAGAAATAAAATATTAAAATATGGGTTGTTTTTTGTAATCAGCATCTTTTTGGTCATGTGGATGGTTTGGATTTTAAGGGAAAATTCGTTAGAATCTGATATCCCATATTCTTTCCTAAAAAAGCTAGAAAAGGAAGCAGAAAAAGGGAATCTATTTTTTTATCTAAAAAGCTTACAGACAGGAGAGAAGTTGTCTAAAGAAGAGCTTTACGGTTATGAGGAAGAGG
>CANRVK010000177.1 GCA_947643285.1 uncultured Eubacteriaceae bacterium | reverse complement strand
TGAGAATTATCGAACTCATTATTTTTATAGCAGCACTATTTATACTTCGGAAATTTAAAGTGAGTGCTATTTCTATAATTTTAGGAAGTGGAGTAATTGGAACATTTTTATATTTTACTTTTGGAATCATATGACAAAAGAATGATACTATAAAATGAAAATAGGGGAAATAAAATTAAAGAAGCAAAATTTGACAATTCTATAATTTTGTAATTTTATCCTGAAACAAAATAAGCTTTAGTTGAATTTTCTAATAAATAGTGTTAAAATAAAAATATGGCGGAGGCAAGGAAAACACTTTGCCTTCGTTTTTGGCGTATTTTAGTGAAAAAGGAGAAGATAAATGAAAGTATTATTAGTATCTCTGGGCTGCGATAAAAACCTTGTAGATAGTGAAGTGATGCTTGGGCTTTTGTCAGAAGCGGGGTATACATTTACAGATGAGGAACAAGAGGCAGAAGTAATTATAGTTAATTCTTGCTGTTTTATTCAAGATGCAAAAGAAGAGAGTATTCAAACTATTTTAGAAATGGCACAGTTAAAAAAGACAGCGAATTGTAAAGTCTTAATTGTCGCTGGCTGTTTGGCACAGCGCTATCGAGAGGAGATTCAAAAAGAGATTCCAGAAGTAGATGGAATCTTAGGAACGGCATCTTATGAAGAGATTCCAAAAATAGTAGAAGAAACTTTGAATGGAAAGTTTGCAGAAAGTTTTCATGATTTAACAGAATTTCCTGTAAATTATAAAAAAAGAATATTGACGACAGGAGGTTGGTATGCATATTTAAAAATAGCAGAAGGCTGTAACAAGAATTGCACCTATTGTATCATTCCTAAAATTCGCGGAAAGTATCGAAGTGTTCCCATAGAAGTTTTATTAGAAGAGGCGAAAAATTTAGCAAAACAGGGAGTAAAAGAACTTTTATTAGTAGCACAAGAAACTACATTATATGGCTTGGATTTATATAAAAAAAAGAGTTTACCTACATTATTAAAGGAACTATGCAAAATAGAAGGGATTCACTGGATTCGTATTCTATATTGTTATCCAGAAGAAATCACACCAGAACTGATTCAGGTAATAAAAGAAGAAGAGAAGATCTGTCATTATTTAGATATTCCGATTCAACATGCCAGTGATGCTGTTTTAAAGCGAATGGGGAGAAGAACAAATAAAACACAGCTGACAGAGATGATAAAGAAACTGAGAGAGGAAATACCAGATATTGCACTGCGCACAACCTTGATAACAGGTTTTCCGGGAGAAACACAAAACCAGCATGAGGAAGTTTTAGAATTTGTAGATGAAATGGAATTTGAAAGACTAGGAGTCTTTTGTTACTCTCCAGAAGAAAATACAAAAGCAGCGGAAATGGAAGACCAAATTGAGGAAGAAATAAAAGAAGAGCGAAGAGATGCGCTCATGCAATTACAACAGGAAATTGTATTTGAACGCACAGAGAGTATGATAGGAAAAGTTTTAGAAGTTTTTGTCGAAGGGAAATTGGCAGATGAAAATGTTTATATAGGAAGAAGTTATATGGATGCTCCTAACGTAGATGGCTATGTATTTGTGAATACGAGTCAGGAATTGTTATCAGGAGATTTTGTAAAAGTGAAGATCACAGGAGCATTAGATTATGATATGACGGGAGAATTATTAGATGAATTTACCGAATAAATTAACTATTCTCAGGGTATGTATGATACCATTTTTTGTAATATTTATGCTGACAGATCTCGGAGGAGAATTTGGAAAATGGATAGCATTAGCTATTTTTATCATAGCCAGCCTCACAGATTTATTAGACGGAAAGATCGCCAGAAAATATAACTTAGTCACCAATTTTGGAAAATTTATGGATCCATTAGCTGATAAACTCTTAGTTTGTTCTGCATTAATTTGTTTTGTAGAACTCGGGAAAATCCCAGCTTGGATCGTAATTATTATCATAAGCAGAGAATTTATCATCAGTGGTTTTCGCCTGATAGCTTCTGATAATGGAGTTGTGATAGCAGCGAATTATTGGGGAAAGATAAAAACCACTTGTCAGATGATCATGATAATATTATTGATTGCACAGATACCGAATCCATTTTTTCAACAGTTAGAACAAATATCTATTTATTTGGCATTAATTTTAACAGTAATATCTTTAATTGATTATTTAATGAAAAATAAAAAAGTGCTAAGCGAAGGAGGAAAAAAGTGATGGTTGTAGAATTGGTGAGTGTAGGAACAGAATTATTATTAGGAAATATTGTGAATACGAATGCGAGTTTTTTAGCAGAAAAATGTGCGGCTTTAGGATTAGCTTGTTATTATCAGACTGTGGTAGGAGATAATGAAGAAAGGCTTACGGATACTTTAAAACTAGCATTATCTAGATCAGATGTGGTTATTTTATGTGGAGGATTAGGACCTACACCAGATGACCTCACGAAAGAAACAGCGGCAAAAGTTATGCAGATGCCTTTAGTAGAAGATATCTATACCAAAAAAAGAATAGAAGAGTATTTTAAAAATAGTCAATGGAACGTGATTCCAGATAATAATTGGAAACAAGCATTTGTACCAAAGGGGGCAAAAGTAGTAGATAATAATAATGGAACTGCGCCCGGAATCATTATGGAGAAAGATGAAAAAGTAGTTATCTTACTTCCCGGACCTCCTAATGAGCTAATTCCTATGTTCAATCAGGGAATAGCACCTTATTTAAACAGTTTACAGCCAGAAATCATTTATTCCAAAATGGTCAAATTAGTAGGAATAGGAGAGAGTCAGGCAGCAGATGAAATTTCAGATTTAATTGAAAATCAAAGCAATCCAACAATTGCTACTTATGCGAAAACAGGAGAGGTACATTTGCGCATCACAGCGAAAGCAAAAGATGAAGAGAGCGCTAAAAAGTTGATAAAGCCAATGGTAAAAGAGTTAAAACAGCGTTTTGGAGTGAATATTTATAGTACAAAAGAAGAAGAAACACTAGAAGCAGCGACAGTAGCTTTATTGCAAAAATATAATTTATCTCTAACCACTGCAGAATCTTGTACCGGAGGATTATTAGCAGGGCGTTTAGTGAATGTGCCGGGAGTATCAAAAGTGTTAAAACAAGGCTTTATTACATATTCAGATAAAGCAAAGAGAAAATTATTAGATGTCAGCAAAAGTACTTTAAAAGCTTATGGGGCGGTAAGTGAGGAAACTGTAAAGGAAATGGCAAAAGGAGGAATTTTTGCTACAGATTCGGATATCTGTCTTGCTGTTACTGGAATCGCTGGTCCAGACGGAGGAACAGCAGAAAAACCCGTGGGTTTAGTTTATATTGGATGTTATATTAAAGATAAGATATTTGTAAAAAAATATGAATTTAAAGGGAATAGAGAAAAAATTAGAGAATATGCTGTGGTGAGAGCATTAGATTTATTGAGAAGGTGTATATTAGAACAATATTCTTAAAGCTGATGATAAATAATAGCAAAGTGTTACTTTACTGGCTGAGATTTCGGCACTTTTATAGATATTTATAAGGCAGAAGGGGGACGCTCCGGCAAGGACGTATTCCAACGAAGCCGCGCTTTCGCTCCGTTCCAGACGTAGCGGACACTAAATTCGCAAATCCCGCTTCTTGCGGGTTTGCTCATTAAGTGCCGACGTCTTCCAAGGGGCTTCTTATGGAATACGTCCTTGCCTCCGCTGGTTGATTGGCTATTCTACTTTTTGAAAAGCGAATATTACAATAAACTATGAAAAGCTAAGTGGGAAGATATGTAAAAAATTCAGGTGGGAAACATTTAGCCATATGCAAAAAAGAATGATATGTGTAACAGATAAATTTTAGATTATGATAAAGTTATTTTTGTTAGTCATGGGATATTTTCAGGTGTTTAACATATATTGAAAAAAATGAATCTTGCTGAAATAATTGTGTATATCTATTAGAAGGGACAAGCAGAGTTTTTAAGTAAATGCTAATTCGGCAATTACATGTAGAAATATGTGTTATACTTCAAGCTTTATGCAGTAGGAATACTTTTCCGAAAAGAGAGATAAATAAACAAAAAAAGTGACTTGTGAATAATTTTTGTAGAATAGCCAAGAAAGTAGCGAAGACAAGGAAGTATTCCAAAAGAAGCCCCTTGGAAGACATCGGCACTTAATGAGCAGTTCCGCAAGAAGCGGGGCTGCGAATTTAGTACTGTTATGTCTGGAACGGAGCGAAAGCGCGGCTTCGTTGGAATACTTCCTTGTCGGAGCGAACCTTTAGTCCAATATGCCCAAAACAATAATATAACCAAATAGTAATCAGTAATCTTTATCATGTTTTTTTATTAGATTTTGCTTGCAATATCTTCTCCCATAGGATATACTAGAACTTGAAACAACGATATATCGAAGCTCTATTTGATATGTATCTTTAATATTATTTATCATGGCTGAATCAGCCGAGATTCAAAAGAAAAAAATAATATCAAAACTTTTTAATTTGGCATTGACATTTTAGAACATATGTATTACGATAATAAATATCGAACATATATTCGGAAAAAAGGAGATTAGAGTATGGCAAACGATGAAAAAATAAAAGCATTAGATGCGGCATTAGCTAATATTGAAAAACAATTCGGAAAAGGTTCTGTGATGAAATTGGGAGATTCCGCTTCTAATATGAATATTGAAACAATTCCAACAGGTTCTCTCAGCTTAGATATCGCTTTAGGATTAGGCGGGATTCCAAAAGGAAGAGTGGTGGAGATATATGGACCAGAATCCAGTGGTAAAACGACAGTGGCATTGCATATGGTTTCAGAAGTGCAAAAGAGAGGCGGTATTGCAGGATTTATTGATGCAGAACATGCCTTAGATCCAGTATATGCGAAAAATATCGGGGTGGATATTGACAATTTATATATTTCTCAGCCAGATAATGGAGAACAAGCCTTAGAAATTACAGAGATGTTGGTTCGTTCTAATGCAGTGGATATCATTATTGTCGATTCGGTAGCTGCATTAGTGCCAAAGGCAGAAATTGACGGAGAGATGGGAGATAGTCATGTCGGACTTCAGGCTAGGTTGATGTCACAAGCGCTCCGAAAATTAACAGGTATTATCAGTAAGACGAATTGTGCAGTTATTTTTATTAATCAGCTTCGTGAGAAAGTAGGAGTGATGTTTGGAAATCCAGAAACTACTACTGGTGGACGAGCATTAAAATTTTATTCTTCTATTCGATTAGATGTCAGAAGAGTAGAGGCTTTAAAACAAGGAGGAGAAATTGTTGGAAACCGCACTAGAATTAAAGTGGTGAAGAATAAAATAGCTCCGCCATTTAAAGAAGCAGAATTTGATATTATGTTTGGAAAGGGAATTTCTACAGAAGGAGATATTTTAGATTTAGCGGCAGCAGTAGGCATTATTGTGAAAAGCGGCGCTTGGTATGCATATAATGATGCGAAGATAGGGCAGGGCAGAGAGAATACAAAGACATATTTAAAAGAAAATCCTGAAATTTGCAAAGAAGTAGAACAGAAAGTGCGTGTATATTATGGTTTAAATGGAAGTGAAGAGAAAGAAAACGACACAGAGAAAAAAGAAAAAGAATAGGATTTTATCTCATGTTTATTACAAATATGCTTATTACAGATATTGTACCAATAGATAAGAAAAGGAAAAGAATCATTTTAGAAGATAGCAGTTGCTTTTGTCTTTATAGCAAAGAAATTAAAAATTTAGAATTAGAAATAGAGGATCAGATAACGGGAGAGAAATGGATAAAGATAGAAGAAATTTTGGAGAAAAGGGCGAAAGAGAGAGCACTATATCTTCTAAATGATATGGATAAAACAGAATATGAAGTCAGTGAAAAGTTAAAAGCAGGGTTTTATCCGCAAGAGATTATAGACAATACCATTTCTTATCTGAAATCCTATCATTATATTGATGATTATCGCTTCGCATGTCAATATATAGAACAAAAAAAAGATAGTTTAAGTTATAAGCAGTTGATGCAAAAATTAATGAATAAAGGGATCTCAAAAGAAATTTTAAATGAGATTTTAGAAGAGAAAGAAGATGGGGAGTTAGAAGCGCTAGACAGGTTATTGCGCAAAAAAAATGTTGATTTTTCTATAATTTCGACAGAAGAAAAGCAAAAAATTTATGCATATTTCATAAGAAGAGGATTCGCTTATGAAAATATTGTGAAAAAAATAAACGAATTTGAAAGCCAGGAACACTTGACATAACTCCGAAAAAAGTATAGAATTTATATGTTGTATTATTCTGTACAATGAAAATTAAATAAGGAGGTGTTCCTGTGCATGACATAATTTCTTATATAATAGTAGCTGCTGTTGTTGGCGTGATTGTTGCTCTTATTACTTGGTTTTTAGCGATTGCCTACCGACAAAAAATAGTAGAATCTAAAATTGGCAGTGCAGAAGAGAAATCAAGAAAAATTATAGATGAAGCATTAAAAACTGCAGAAACTAAAAAGAAGGAAGCTCTTTTGGAAGCAAAAGAAGAAACATTAAAAACCAAAAATGAGTTAGAAAAAGAAACAAAAGAAAGACGGGCAGAGATTCAACGCTATGAAAGGCGTGTATTGAGCAAAGAAGAGGCACTAGAAAAAAAATTAGAGACATTAGAAAAAAGAGAAAGTAGTTTAGCTGAAAAAGAGGAAGACTTAAATAAAAAGAGTTTGGAAGCGGAAGAACTTCATGAAAAGAGTCTGCAGGAATTAGAAAGAATTTCGGGATTAACCTCCGAACAAGCAAAAGAATATCTGTTAAAAACGGTGGAAGACGAAGTGAAATTGGATACTGCTAAACTGAACAAAGAGTTATACAGTAAGGCGTAAGAGGAAGCGAATAAAAAGGCGAGGGAATTTGTAGTGAACGCGATACAAAAATGTGCAGCGGATCATGTAGCGG
>CANRVK010000176.1 GCA_947643285.1 uncultured Eubacteriaceae bacterium | reverse complement strand
CTTGCGAAACCGCTCATTAAGTGCCGACGTCTTCCAAGGGGTTTCTTTCGGAATACTTCCTCGCCCATGCTAGTTTGTTGGCTATTCTGGGGAATAGAGAATCATATGGGCTGGAAATAATATTTTCAATTATTTTTAATTTTGTAAATATTATATAATACATGGATTCTTAAAATAAGTTTTATCTTATTCTGTAAACTCACCTATATCACGAACTAGCGGAAGAAAGACCTCATTCCAAAAGAAGCCCCTTGGAAGACGTTGGCACTTAATGAGCGAACCCGCAAGAAGCGGGATTTGCGAATTTAGTGTCCGCTACGTCTGGAACGGAGCGAGAGCGCAGCTTCGTTGGAACGAGGTCTTTCTGGAGCGAACCATTTTTGTATATGGTTTTTTTGAGTTCATGTATGAGGGAAGAGTTTTGTTTCTTTAGATAACAGGAAAGTACTTATTTGCATAAATATTGATAAATTTCTCTTTTTGTAGTTCCTCGGTCTTTGGCTACTAATTTCATCGCTTCTTTTCTTTCTATGCCTTTGGTTTCATAGAGAGCCATATGTTCTTCAATGGATAGCACCTGCCAATCTTTTTGGTGTTCTTCTTCTAGTTCTTTTCTGTCTTTTCCTTCTATTACAAGTACATATTCTCCTTTGGGTTCTGTATGAGAAAAGTTTTCTAGTGCTTCTTCAAAAGTGGTTTTTGAGGCGGTTTCAAATTTTTTTGTCAGTTCTTTGCATAAAGTGAGAGTGCGGTTTCCTAGATTTTCTTTTAGTTCTTCTAAGGTTTTCACTAGACGGTGAGGGGCTTCGTATAAAATGATAGTGCGGGTTTCTTTTTTTAATTCATTTAAAATGTGTTGTCTTTCTTTTTTATCAGAGGGGAGAAATGCTTCAAAGCAAAAGCGTCTAGTGGGAAGTCCTGACATGGTTAATGCGGTGATGCAGGCGGCAGCTCCGGGAACAGAACTCACTTCTATGCCTGCTTCAAAACATTGTTTTACTAATTCTTCTCCGGGATCGGAAATTCCGGGAGTTCCTGCATCTGTGATTAAAGCGACAGTAAGACCATTTTTCATTTGTTGTACTAGATAGATAGCTTTTTCTATTTTATTAAATTCGTGATAACTGGTCATGGGTGTTTTAATTTCAAAGTGATTAAGCAGTTTGATGCTATGTCTGGTGTCTTCTGCGGCGATGATATCTGCTTCTTTTAAAATGCGGATTACACGAAATGTAATATCTTCTAAGTTTCCAATCGGAGTTGCACATAAATATAATTTTCCTTGCATAATAATCAACCTTTTAATATATTTTTTTTAGAATAGGATTTCCTATTTTAGTAGTTAATAAGTGTTGTAAATATTTTCCAAATAGTTTATCGTAAAAAATAAGACCATCATCTGAAAAGTAAGTTCTTGTGATGGTCTTATTTTATGTTTAGAAATGAACGGGAGAGAATTAATTCAAAAGTTTTGCTAATTCTTTGATTGTCTGTTTAGAGATTTTCTTTCCTTGATAGTCAATTAAGTCTTCCGTAGAACCTGTAAAAATATCGCCTTCAATACATTTTTTTAAAAGTATATTATCATTATCCACAAAAACTTCCAAAGAATCGCCAACATTAATATTTAATTTGCGTCTTAATTCCATAGGAAGAGTAAAGCGTCCTAGTTCATCTACCTTTCTAATTACACCAGTATCTTTCATAAAAGCTCCCTTCTATAATTTACACTTTAGTATGATCTGACATTTAAAAAATAGGAAATATATACTATATAAGTAATATCATAAGAAAAGAAATCTGTCAATAGAGTAAAAAATGTTTTTGATAGGGGGTGGTTTTTGGAAAGAGTAGTCATAATTTGGTAGTAGAGGATTTTCGGGATAGGAAATTTAGAAATTTTTTTATCATTTTTTAAATTTTAATTTTTATTATTTTTATATAAATTTTATTTCTATATGAGATAGATCGTTTTTTTGCTAATTTTCTTTTACATAATCTAGGGTTTAATTAGTAAATATTGGAAGATGATCGATTTACATTGAAAATTTGTTAACTAAGAGTATTGTAGAGATAGTTCTGAATAAGTAAAAAGAAAATTCTGTAAATTTACAGCATGATGAATGTAGAAGATGTAGGAGGAATTATTTGTAGAAAAGATTGTGAAAATAAGGGAGAATATGGTAAAAATAATTACATAAATAGAAAAAAACTATGTATAAATATAAAAAAATCGACTTTTTTTAGAGTGAATTTCTGCCATAAAAGACCAATAAATTAAAAAAAAATCAAATTTTTGTTGACGTATTGAGAAATGAATAATATACTTATAATTGCAAAATCAATTTTATTAAAAGAATGGGGGTCGAAATCCGTGAAAGAAAAGAGAATATCTGCCTCAGAGAGAGTCTTTATGGAGATGCTGTGGGAACATCCAGAAGGATTACGTTTTCAAGATTTTATAATAAGTTTAGAAAGCAGAAAGTGGGACACTTCTACAATGGCAACGTTTTTAAGAAGATTAGAGGACAAAGGATATGTAAAACACATTCAACAGAAAGGAAAAAATATCTATTTTGCTACTCTTACTAGAGAACGTTATCAGAAAGAAGAATTAATGAAACAAGCAAGAAAAAGTATTAGGTTTTCTTTAGATGAACTTTATTCTGCATTTTGTAATATTAAAGTCATGAAACAAGAGGAGATTAATGAGATAGAAGATTATCTAGGAAAACTACAAGACAAGTTAAGGGAAGAGAGTAATGATTGAGCAGCTGCTCTTCACCTTAGTTTTAATTATACCACTTTCAGCAACTATTTTATTTCTATTTATTTTGTTATTATGTAAAGTTTTGAAAAGCTATTCTAGCCAATTTATATTTTTCCTGTTGAAAGTAGGTATTTTTATAAGTATTATGCCCAACTTAGTAATAGCAAAGGCAATATTTGAAATTTATAGTAGAGAAAAATTATTGTTTTTAACGCAATCGGAAGATTTTATAAATACAGCTTTTATGAAGGCTATTGCTGTACAATGGCAGAGTGAAAAAAATGCTCAGGTTGCGATAGTGCTATTACTCATTTGGGTTATAGTAAATGTTGGTGTAATAACATCTAAGTTCTATCATCAATACAAATTTAGAAATACCTTATTAGAAAGTTGTATTAAGATGGATGAAGAGAATAAACTTATTGTGGAGTTATCAGAAGAATTGGATATAAAAATCCCTATTATGGTATATAAGAGCGAAATAATAGATTCGCCTATTACCATAGGAGTTCTTCATCCAGCTATCGTATTGCCAGCAAAGAAAATATGGAAATGTTTTGACTTAGAAGAAAAAAAATCTATATTAAGGCATGAATTGATACATTGTAAGAGAAGAGATCTTCTTTTTAAGAAACTCGCTTCTATATTAGCAGTTATCTATTGGTATAACCCTGTTGCTCGTTTTTATAATAAGGAATTATTACGTTACTGTGAATTTTCTTGTGATGAAAAAGTTATAGAGAAATATTCTTCTAATGGGAAGATACAATATAGTAATACAATTTGGAAAAGTGTGAAATTGATCAGAGGTACAAATTCAGATGACATGATGTCATTTGTAGATAAAGATGGAGAGAATCCAGAAGAGATAAAAAGGAGATTAGAAAAACTTATGAGAGTTTCCGTAAAGAAGATAGGAAAAATGGGTATTACTGCAATTACTACTACACTGATTGCGGCATCTACATTAGTATCCTATGCAGCGTCCACAACTATTTTGGGAGCAGAAGATGACATCACAAATTATAGGATAGAAGAGCAAGTATCAGAAAATTCTTTTGAAAAATTTACATTACCTATTGAGGTTGCAGCAGGTGAAGAAGCTGTTTTCACTATGAGCATTGATCCAAGAGGTATTACAGAATTAGAATTACCTCTAGATAAAAGGGAAATAGCATGTATCAGATCTGTTTCTTTAGAAGAAGGAGATTCTGTATCTGTTGTTTTTGAAGCAGAATCCAGTGATGATAAATTTTATGTAGGACTTGGTACAGAAACAGATGATATGGTCTATACTGTATCTAAGAATGGTAGAGTTACTCATGAATTTACTACTCCAAAAGATGGTCTATATGAAGTAAGAGTGAAGAATGCTTCTTCTCATAGTATTGTAGTTAGAGGCGTAATCTATATTTAATTACATAAATAAAGGAAATTCTAACGATAAAAAGTTATCTGAGATTGTGAAATTTTGGGTAGCTTTTTTTATGTAAAGAAAAATAGAACTATGTATTTTTCAACAGAAGATTATATAAAAAATGGTTCTTCTGATTTTTAATACTTTCATAAGAGTTTCTAGAATAAAGGAATGAAGTTATTAATTTTTACATTTTAACCGAGTTTTCCGCTAAGGCAAGGAAGTATTCCAACGAAGCCGCGCTCTCGCTCCGTTCCAGACGTAGTGGTACTAAATTCGCCGTTTCGCTTCTTGCGAAACAGCTCATTAAGTACCAACGTCTTCCAAGGGGCTTCTTATGGAATAGTTTCTTGTCTTAGCTACTTTTTTGGCTCTTTTATGAATAGTATCATCTCGTTAATATCTAAGAATAAAAAGAAGATGATTGTAATCCTACTGGCTTTAGATGATACATTAAAAGTATAAAATTAATGAATATTATAGTATATATAGTATGAGCTTTTATTATAATGTATTGATATATATAAATAATGATATATAGAAAATTATATCAAGGATTTATATAAAAATTAAAATTTCTTTCGTATATAAAAGATAAACTTAATTCCTTATAAGAAAAAAAATGTTCAAACAAATATATGTGAGGATAGTAGGTTATAAGAACAAGAGAGCAGAAAACTCATAAAATATTTATCTATTCATAAAATAAAACATTTATCACAAATGGAAAGGGCTTTTTATTTTTAGAACAGTCGAGAAAGTAGCACAAGAAAGAAGGTATTCCAAAAGAAGCCCCTTGGAAGACGTTGGCACTTAATGAGCAAACCCGCAAGAAGCGGGATTTGCGAATTTAGTGTCCGTTACGTCTGGAACGGAGCGAAAGCGCGGCTTCGTTGGAATACCTTCTTTCCTGTGCGAAAACACAAGATCAACTTTGAAGAATGTCTTGTTTTACTTTTACAGCAACTTTTTTCTTATCAAATGCGATACCATATTTTATCACATAAGAAACCTTTGATTGTAAGAGTTCTGTGTCATATTTTTTCTCTTCGATTTGTTTTAAAGCTCTATCGGCGGCATGTTCTAAGGTTTCATTCTCTTCCTTTATTTTAAATTCAAATAAAATGCCCGGTTTTTCTTTCTCTTTAGGAAGTAACATTAAATCATATCTGCCTTCTCCACTTTCTCGATTGCTTCGTATCTGGTAATATTCTCGGAAAGAAACGACTAAACCTAACATAAGTCCATGATAAAAGCGTTCTAAGGTATCAAAGTTACTGATACTTTCTAAAAGTAGCTTCTCTAGGAATTGTTTGATGGTTTGTGTTTCTTGACGAAGTAGTGCTTCTAAAAAATGAAGAAGTTGATCGTTATATAAGTTTTCATGTAGTGAGGTTAAAATTTCATCTTCAAAGATACTATATAATTCTTCATTTGGTATTTTGACCTTTACTTGCCATTTTCCTCCTTGTACCTTTTTTTCTTGTACTTTTAAATAACCACAAGCCAATAAAAAACTATAGATATGGACTGAATTATAGTGGTTTTCTTCGATATCTTTATAGGTGATTTCTGGGTTAATGATGGTTTTTACGGAGTTGCCTTCTAATAACGATTTTAATTCTTGGGTTTGTTCTTTTTGTAATCGTTTTAATAGTGTATGAATTAAGAAATTACTGCTGGTATTGACCCAATAGGGCATATAAACACATTTTTTCCGCAAGAAATTGAGGATAGACCAAGGGTTATAAATTTCTAATTCGCCAAATTGATATCCATTATACCAAGTTTTAATCTGAGGGAGATGTGATTGACAGTCGTAATCTTTCGTAAGTTGAGTGACTTCCTCTTGAGTAAAACCAAAGTATTGACTATAGTCTTCGTCTATAACACTAAAGACACTGATATTATTTAGTCCGCTGAAAATACTTTCTTTAGATACTCTGATGATACCGGTTAGGACAGAGAGTTTTAAACTGGAATTCCCTTTTAAGGCGGCACTAAAGAAGTTTCGGAAAAAGGAAACGACTGGTTCATAAAAGCCAGAGTGAAACCCACTGTCGATAGGAGTGTCATATTCATCGATTAAGATAATGACTTTTTCTTTATAATAACGTTCTAAGTAAGAAGATAACTTTTTTAATGTTTCTTCTGCATCACTGGGTGTCATGGTATTGTCTAAAATACGTTGATAATATTTTTTTTCTGTAGGTTTTAAGATATCTCCCTCTAGTAAATAGTCATGTTTTGTAAATTCATCGATAATTAATCCTTTTATTTTTTGATAGGTTTCCTCCCAAGTGTTACATTTGACATCTTTTAAGGTTAAGAAGATGACAGGATATTTTCCGCAGTGCTGCATTATGTCTTGGTCTTTGGAAATCTTTAAATTCTGGAATAAGGAGTGATGGTCGAGTTCAGTTTTTTCAAAGAAATAGCGTAACATACTCATATTTAAAGTTTTTCCAAATCTTCTAGGGCGTGTGATTAGGGTTACTTCTGTTTTATAGGTTAATAAATCTTTTATCATTTCTGTTTTATCTATAAAATAATAATCCTCTTCTATAATTTTTTTAAAATCATCAATCCCAATCGGTAATGTTTTTGGAATCATGTTTGCACCTTCTTTCTATGATTTTGATGTTAGAAATTTTGTTTTCGTTAACAAATAGAGTTTATTTTAAAGTGTTATATTGTTTTTTAGAAGGGAACTGTCTTTTTTATACATTTATTTAAACAATTCTTTTCTTATGAGGTTTGAGGAATGTCTTGTTTTACTTT